>JAFKFF010000102.1 GCA_017307315.1 Alphaproteobacteria bacterium | reverse complement strand
CCAGGGGATGATGTCGATGCGCTCGCCCTGCAGTTCCTGCACCACCGCCTGCACGCGCACGCCGCGCATGCCGACGCAGGCGCCGACCGGATCGCTGCTGGAATCCTTGCTGATCACGGCGATCTTGGCGCGGCTGCCCGGATCGCGCGCCACCGCGCGGATCTCGATCACGCCGTCATAGTTTTCCGGCACTTCCTGGGCGAACAGGCGGACCATGAATTGCGGATGGCTGCGCGACAGGAAGATCTGGGGCCCGCGGGTTTCGCGGCGCACGTCATAGATATACGCGCGGATGCGATCACCGGCGCGGAAGCTTTCGCGCGGGATCATCTCGTCGCGGCGAACCACGCCTTCGGCCTTGCCCAGATCGACCACCACCGAGCCGAATTCCGAGCGCTTGACCACGCCGTGCACGATCTCGCCGATGCGGTCCTTGTATTCGTCATACTGACGCTCGCGCTCGGCGTCGCGCACCTTCTGCACGATCACCTGCTTGGCGTTCTGGGCGTTGATGCGGTTGAAATCGACCGGCGGCAAAGTCTCGGCGATGATGTCGCCGATCTGGGCGTCGGGATTGCGGCGGCGCGCATCTTCCAGGCTGATCTCGGTCTTGTCGTTCTCCACCGCTTCCACGACATGGAGATAGCGCGAGACGTGAGTCTCGCCCGTCTTGGGATCGATATCGACCTTGATGTCGTTCTCGGCGCCGTAATGCGCCTTGGCGGCGCGCTGCATCGCCTCTTCCATCGCGGTCAGGACCACCGCCTTGTCGATCGACTTGTCGCGTGCGACCGCATCGGCGATCTGCAAGAGTTCAAGCCGGTTGGCGGAAATTGCGCTGGCCATTTCTGTCTCCTAGGGGGTTCACGCGCTTTTGCGCGCCTTCAGATCTTCCTGAATGAGTTTGTCGGTGAGAACGAGCTTGGCTTCCGCCACGGAGCGGAAGGGAAATTGTATGCGCTGGCCTTGCGAGGTGATCACGACATCGTTGCCGTCCAGGCCTTCCAGGCGGCCGCGGAAGCGCTTGCGCTCGCGTTCGCCGGCAGCGGTCGCAATGGCCGCGGAAAGTTCGATCTTGGCTTCGTGGCCCTTCCAGCGGGTGAAGTCGGCAAGCCGGGTCAAGGGCCGGTCGATTCCGGGCGAGGAGACTTCGATCTCGTAGTCGCCTTCGATGGGATTTTCCGCTTCGATGAAATCCAGCAAGGCATGCGAAAGCTGCGTGCAGCCTTCCACATCCATGCTGCCGTCGGGCCGCTCCGCCATCACCTGCAAGGTCTTCGAGGCGCCACCCATCATGCGCAGGCGCACGAGCTTGAAACCCGCTTTTTCAATGACGGGCTCGAACACGGGCTCCAGATGGGCGGCGGCGGCGATAATCGGCAACTCCAAACACAAAGGCACCGCCCCAATGCGGGCGCATCGGGGCAAACGAAAAGTTCTTTCCCGCGGCGGCCTTTCGGCCGCCACACAACAGGTCTTGTTGTTTTGGGATGGGCGGTATTTAGGCCGGAAAAGCTTTCTATTCAATCCCCCTCCGCCCTGCGCAGCTTGCTTTTGCGCGCCGGCTGACGCCTGCGCGCAATAAGCGCTGCTACGGGCACCTCCCCCGTCAGCATGCTTCGCATGCACGGGGGGAGGCGGGGCACGGCCAAGACGCGGGAGAGATTAAGGCGCGTTAGGCTTCTTTTGCGGCTGCGGCCGGGAGGGGAAAATCCCCACCCCGACCTCGCCGGGGCCGGTATGGACCTCGGACTGGTCCGCCACAACAGATACATGCCGCCCAGGGAAAACAGGAAGGCGATCCCGATCGCCATGAAATCGCTGGCATAGAGGCCGGAAAAAAAGCCCGGTTCGCGGTCTTCGTCTTTCATGCCCGTACCTTAGCCTATCGCGATGGCTTTGTGACAGGAGCCGTCCCCCCTTCTCCCGATTGACGGCGGGAAAAAAAGCGAGTGCCCTAGCGGCCCTTGTTGGGGAGCCCGCCATGACCGATCGCAGAACCGTCCTGAAAACCTCGCTGCTGGTGCCCGCCGCCGCGCTTTTGGCCAGGCCGGCTTCGGCCGCGACCGGCGCCAAAGGCATTCAGATGCAAATTCCTTGTGTGGTTTCGACCTGGCCCTTCGGCGTTGCCGCCAACAAGGCGGCTTGGGCGATCCTGTCTAAGGGCGGGCGGGCGCTGGATGCGGTGGAGGCGGGCGTCAGAATACCGGAAGCGGATCTGCGCAATCACACGGTGGGCCGTGCCGGTTATCCCGATCGCGACGGCCATGTCACCCTCGATGCCAGCATCATGGACGAGCATGGCAATGCCGGCTCGGTGGCGGCGATGGAATATATCGCCCATCCCATTTCGGTGGCGCGCCGGGTGATGGAGAAGACGCCGCATGTGATGCTGGCGGGCGAAGGCGCCACCCAATTCGCCGTCGAGCAAGGCTTCAAGAAGGAAGAATTGCTGACCCCGGAATCGAAGAAAGCCTGGCAGGAGTGGCTGAAAACCGCGAAATACAAGCCCGAAGCGAATATCGAGACCCGCTCTTATGGCCTGGGCGTGCCGGGCGGCGCCAAGAACCACGACACCATCGGCATGCTGGCGATCGACGCCAAGGGCAATCTCTCGGGTGCCTGCACCACCTCGGGCATGGCGTGGAAAGTGCGCGGCCGGGTGGGCGACAGCCCGATCATCGGCGCGGGCCTTTATGTCGACAATGACGTGGGCGGGGCGACCTCGACCGGCGTGGGCGAGGAAGTGATGCGCAGCGTCGGCAGCTTCCTGGTGGTGGAACTGATGCGCCAGGGCAGAAGCCCGCAGGACGCCTGCAAGGAGGCGGTTCAGCGCATCCTGAAGAAAAAGCCCGAGGCCAAGATGGAACAGGTCGGATATCTCGCCATCAATAAGAAGGGCGAGGTCGGCGCCTGGGCGATCCAGAAAGGCTTCAGCTATTCGCTGGCGGACAAGACGGCCCAAGACCGGGTGGTCCCGGGGGAAGCGTTTTTCGAACAAACCCCAGGTAACTAGGCGGGCCCTTGATCGCCTTGGCTTCGTAGCGGGTGGGCGGCCAGCCCTCCGGCCGGCGCTTCCAGTCGCCGGGGCCCTTGGCGGTCCATTCAAAGGCTGGGTGCGCCATCAACCGTTCCAGCGCATAAGGCAGATAGGATTTGTCGTCGGTGGCGAAGCGCAGTTCCGCCCCCGGCCTCAGCACCCGCGCCAGTTCGTCCAGCATCTCCATCTGCAGGAAGCGGCGCTTGTGATGCCGGGTCTTGGGCCAGGGGTCGGGGAATAAAAGAAAGAAGCGCCCGAGCGAAGCGTCGCGCAGGTTGGCCAGGATATCCCGGCCGTCGCCCTCATAGATTCGAACATTGTTCAGTGGATTATTTTCCAGCTTTGCCAGTAGCTTAGCGACGCCCATCTCATAGGGTTCGGCCCCGATCAGGCCGATGTCCGGATTCTCGCCGGCAAGCTGGAACAGGTGTTCGCCGGCGCCAAACCCGACCTCCAACCACAGGTCCCGAACACTGTCCGGAAACTGCCTCAGGGCATCCCTCGCGGGATCGAACGCGAGTTCACCTAACAGCGTTCGGCGCAGGCCTGCCTGGTGCGCCGAAAGCTTCGGGCCCTTGCGGCGGCCATAGAGTTTGCGCCGTTGACGATCCGGGCGTGGGTGTCCGGGCTCGGTCATTGTCGAACCAATCACCGGCTTTCTTCCCCCGCATGGCGGAGCCATTGGCGGGGGGAGATGTGCGGTAGCGGGCTTGCCCGCGTGCCGCACAGAGGGGGCAAAAATTAAACCGCGGACTTGAGCTTCTCAGCCAGATCCGTTTTCTCCCACGAAAATCCACCTTCGCTGTCGGGTTCGCGGCCGAAATGGCCATACGCCGCCGTGCGGGCATAGATCGGGCGGTTGAGGCCCAGATGCTCGCGGATACCGCGCGGCTTCAGGCTCATCAGCTGGGGTAAAATCTTTTCCAGCTTGGCTTCATCCATTTGGCCGGTGCCATGGGTGTCGACATAGACCGACAGCGGGTCCGACACGCCGATGGCATAGGCGATCTGGATGGTGCAGCGGTCGGCCAGACCCGCCGCCACCACGTTCTTGGCCAGGTAGCGCGCTGCATAGGCGGCCGAACGGTCCACCTTGGTGGAATCCTTGCCGGAAAAGGCGCCGCCGCCATGGGGAGCCGCGCCGCCATACGTGTCCACGATGATCTTGCGGCCGGTCAGGCCGCAATCGCCGTCCGGTCCCCCGACCACGAAGGCGCCGGTGGGATTGATGTGCCAGACGGTCTTGTCGTTGATCCATTCCGCCGGCAGCGCCTGGCGGATATAGGGCTCGACGATCTGGCGGATATCGGCGGAGGACTGGTTCTCGTCCATGTGCGGGGTGGAGAGCACGATCTGGGTCGCTTCCACCGGCTTGCCATTGGCATAGCGCAAGGTCACCTGGCTCTTGGCGTCGGGACCGAGGGTCTTTTCCTTGCCGGATTTGCGGGCCGTGGCCAGCAATTCCAGGATCTTGTGGCTGTAATGCAGCGGCGCCGGCATCAGGACCGGGGTCTCGCGGCAGGCATAGCCGAACATGATGCCCTGGTCGCCCGCGCCTTCATCCTTGTTGCCGCTGGCGTCGACGCCCTGGGCAATGTGCGGCGACTGGGCGTGCAGCAGGATTTCGACCTGGGCCTTTTCCCAGTGAAAGCCGTCCTGTTCGTAACCGATATCCTTGATCGCGGCGCGCGCGACGGCTTCAACGTCCTTGGGACCGACCGACTTCGGACCGCGGGTTTCACCCGCGATGACGACGCGATTGGTGGTGGCGAGGGTCTCGCAGGCGGCGCGGATGTCCCAGGGGCTCATGCCGTCCTTGGGGCCTTCGCGGAAGAACAGGTCCACCACTTCGTCGGAGATACGGTCGCAGACCTTGTCGGGATGGCCTTCCGAAACGCTTTCGGAGGTAAACAGATAGTCGGACCGCGCCATGGAAATGTCCTTAGCTAGCTTTCAAAGCGGGCCCCTCTTTACAGGGTTTGGCCGGGGGGTCAACAGCATATGTCGATTTTGACATTTCCTTGTCTGTAGGATTCCCGTGCAGGGCGGCGGCTGATATAAGCCCGCAATATCAAAGGGGCCTCCATGCGCACGGCTACAGTAGAACGTAAGACCCGCGAGACCGAGATCGCCGTCTCCCTCGACCTGGACGGCACCGGCGAGTGCGACATCGATACCGGCATCGGTTTTCTGGACCACATGCTGGAAAGCTTCGGCCGCCATTCCATGATGGATCTGAAAGTGCGCGCCCAGGGCGACCTGCATGTCGATTTCCATCACACCACCGAAGACACCGCCATCGTCATCGGCCAGGCGGTGAAGAAGGCGTTGGGCGATTTTTCCGGCATCACCCGTTTCGGCTCGGCGCTGATTCCGATGGACGAGGCGCTGACCCGCGTCGCCATCGATGTGTCCAACCGCCCCTACCTGATCTGGAAGGTGAACATCCCCAAGCCCAAGCTGGGCGAGATGGACACCGAACTGTTCAAGGAATGGTTCCAGGCTTTCGCGCAGAATGCCGGCGTCTGCCTGCATATCGAAAATCTCTATGCCGACAACAGCCATCATATCGTCGAGACCTGCTTCAAGGGCCTTGCCCGGGCGCTGCGCCAGGCGGTGACGCCGGATGAGCGCCTGGAAGGCGGCGTCGCTTCGACGAAGGGCTCCCTCAGCGAAGACGTTTGACCGCGCCGCCCGAGCCGTTAGGCTCGGCTTATGAGCATGCTGGCCTTCGCCGAAGAGACGCGGCGCGCCGAATTGGAGCGCGCGCAAGCCCACGCCCTGAAACTGTTCGACGCCATCGAGCGGGACGGCCTTGTGCGGGCCGGCGTGAGCGAGCGGCAGGTCGAGGATGAAATCGGCCTGCTGGCGGAGCGCGCATTCGGCGTGAAGAAACATTGGCACCGGCCATCGAGGCCGACGATATCGGCTATGGCGATCTGGGTCCGGTGTTCGAAGCCTGGGAAGCCGATATCGGCAAAAGCTATGCCCTGGGCAGCGATCCGCGGAAACGAAAGCTGGTCGCCGACCTGCCGGGCGTCTTCGCGGAGGTTCAGGCGCATTACCGCGCCGCCCCGGACATGACCGGCGCGGGGCTTTATGCCTTCGCGCAGGAAGCCGCCGCGAGGGCGGGCTGGCGTTTCGGCGGCAAGATCGCGGGCCATCTGGTCAGCGAATTCGCCCATGCCCTGATCCCCGGCGACAAGAAGCTGAACCGCATCAGCCCGGAAAACCCCAAACCGATGAGCGATCCCGACGGCAAGGGCCGGGCGCGACATTGGATTCTGGAGATTCATCTGGTGTCGCCGGACGGCAGTTTCGGCGGCTTTTACGAGAGGCTGCTGTGATCTCGTCCTCCACGGCGGCGGAGGTGGCGCGCGGCGTCTCGCGGTTGCTGATTCAGGAAGGTTATTCGCCGATCCTGGAATTCACCCTGCCCAACGGACGGCGGCTGGATGTCGCCGCCATCGGCGCTGGCGGCGAGATGCTGGGGGTGGAGATCAAGGTGGCGCTGGCGGACCTGCGCGGCGACGGGAAATGGCCGGAGTATCTGGACTATTGCGATCTCTTCTATTTCGCCATCCCGCCCGACTTTCCGCCCGAGCATGTGCCGCCCGAGACCGGGCTGATCGTGGCGGACCGTTACGGCGGCGCCATCGTCAAGCCGGCAGAGGCGCAATCGCTCCATGCCAGCCGCAGAAAGGCCGTGACGATCTCCTTCGCCAAGGTCGCGGCGGAGCGGCTGTCGGCGATTCTGGATACGATCGCTGAAACCTCCTCGCCCAATCTGGTGATTCCGAATGCCACTCACGAGAGCTGAAGCCCGCAAGATCGCACTATCGTTCGACGGTGCCAGCGAGGGTCCTTATTTCGGCAAGCCCGCCGTCTTCGTGGCGGAGAAATTCCTCACCCGCGTCCACACCAAGGAAGAGGCGATGGTGCTGGCCATCGGCTCGATGGAAATGCGCGACGTGATGCTGGAGGCCGAGCCCAAACTTTTCTACATCACCGACCATTACAAGAACTTCCCCTACCTGCTGGCGCGGCTGTCGAAGCTGGACAGAAAGACGTTGCAAGATCTTTTGAACGCGCGCCTGCTGCAGATCGAAGCCAAAGCGAAAAAGAAACGCGCCGCGACACCCCAGAAAAAGGCGGTCGCGAAGAAACCGGCGAAGAAAAAGAACCCGTAGAGAGCGATCATGCTCTCGTGCAGCGGCACCACCCAACACTCACCATGGGCGGGCTTGACCCGCCCATCCAGAGTCGCGCGAAACGATTTTCCGGATGGCCGGCTCGAGGCCGGCCATGGAGAATAATTTGAGGAATTGAGAACGCTAGCGCGGACTGCGCTTGGCCAGGATGCGCTGCAGCGTCCGGCGATGCATGTTCAGCCGCCGCGCCGTCTCGGAGACATTGTGTCCACACAGTTCGTAGACCCGCTGGATATGTTCCCAGCGCACGCGGTCGGCCGACATGGGGTTTTCCGGCGGCTTGGGCTTGCCGCCCGGCGTCGCCATCAGCGCCGCCAGAATATCGTCGGCATCGGCAGGCTTGGGCAGATAATCGACCGCGCCATACTTCACCGCCGCCACCGCGGTCGCGATATTACCGAACCCGGTCAAGACCACCACGCGGCCATCGGGGCGCACGCTGTGCAGGGTTTCCACCACATCCAGACCATTGCCGTCTTCCAGCTTCAGGTCCACCACCGCATAAGCGGGCGGCGCTTCCTTGGCGCGGGCGCGGCCTTCGGCCACCGATTCCGCGATCGTCACCGTGAAGCCCCGCGCTTCCATGGCGCGCGCCAGCCGCTCGCGCAGCGGGCGGTCGTCTTCCACGATCAAGAGGCTTTTGTCTTCGGCAGCGTTCATTGGTCTTTATTCCACGTCGCGCGCCCGGGCGCGGACGCGCCCATTTTTGATTGGCGCCTCCGGCGCCGCTCGGAAAACCGCTCGCCCGTTACGCGGGCTCCCACTTTTCCTGGCCGACGCTCCATGCGCGGGACATAGTACCCGAAGGGCGGGCGCGTCAATCCGCCTCAATCCGCCTCATTTTGGGTCGGAGGCTCCTGCCCGTCGATCACGCCCCGCGCCCAGATCACCGAAACCCGCGCGCCGCCGCCCGGGGGATTGGTCGCGTTTACGCTGCCACCGGTCTGTTCCAGCAGCACTTTGGCGATGAAAAAGCCAAGCCCCATGCCCTCATGCTCGCCCAGGGCGCCGGGGTCGATGTCGGTGTCGCCGGGCGCATTGTGGCCCGGGCGCGAGGTGACATAAGGCTCGCCGATGCGCTCGAAAATCTCCGGCGCAAAGCCCGGCCCGTCATCCTCGATCACCACGCTCAGCATGTTGGCGTCCCAGGAGGTGGCGATGCGCACCTCGGTGCGCGCGAAGTCCGCCGCGTTCTCGATGATGTTGCCCAAGCCGTGCAGAAGCTCGGGCGCGCGCCAGACCTGCGGCGCGGCGCCGGCATCGCCATTGGTCACCGTGACCGTTATGGCGACATCCTCGCCGCGATGGGGCGATGCGATGTCGTCGAGCAGCGCGCCCAACGGCAGGCGCGCCGCCTGGCCCAGCATCGCTTCTTCCGGATTGGCCAGGCGGGCGATGATGGCGCGGCAGCGTTCCGCCTGGTCGCGGAGCAGCCGCACATCCTCGACTTCCGGAGAATTGGCGGGGAGCGCCCGCTCCAATTCGCGCGCCACCACCGCGATGGTGCCGAGCGGCGTGCCCAGTTCATGCGCCGCCGCCGTCGCCAGCGCGCCCAGCGAGGCCAAGCGATGCTCGCGCGCCAGCGCCAGCTGCGTCGCCGCCAGGCCCGCCGACATGCGCGCGGATTCCGAAGCGATGCGCCAGGCATAGACCGAGGTGAAGCCGATGCCGATCACCAGCGCCGCCCAGATGCCGGCCTGATAAAGCTGCGGCAGCACCAGGGTCTCACCGGACGGCCAGGGCAAGGGCCGGTGGAAAATGCCGATCAGGCTCACCGACGCGAAAGCGATGCCGGCCAGAATAAGCGTGTTGCCGAGATTGAGCGTCGCCGCCGCGATCACCACCGGCGCCACGAACATCAAGGCGAAGGGATTCATGATCCCGCCGGTCAGATACAGCAGCGCCGCCAGTTGCAGCACGTCGAAGGCGAGATAGTAGCTGGCTTCGCGGTTGGCGAGGCGATGGCTGGCCGGATAGCGCAGCGCCAGCACGATATTCAGCGCCGCGCTGACCGCGATGGCGATGACGCTGTAGCCCAAGGGCAGGCTGTAGCCGAACGCGAAATAGACCAGGAACAGCGCCGCCGACTGGCCCGAGATCGCCAGCCAGCGCAGGTTCGACAGGGTGCGAAGCCGCACCCGTCCGCGTTCCGCCCCGGTGCGGGATGCGACATAAAGCCGTGGCTTGATCGGTTTTGCGGGTGCGCCGTCCGGAACCGCCAATTTCACTTTCCTCCCCTGCCCCGGCGCATTAGATCATGAGAATATGCTCAAGACCAAGGAAGCCTTGCTGGTGTTTCTGCTGCTGGTGGCGGCGGGATTGGGCGCGTTCCTGTGGTTCGAAGGCGATCGGGTGCCGCGAATGGGCCAGACCCTGGTCAGCGGCCAGATCGCGGTGGGCGGGCCTTACGCGCTGACCGACCAAGACGGCAAGCCCCGCGCCAGCACCGATTTTGCCGGCAAATATCAGCTGATCTATTTCGGTTACACCTTCTGTCCGGACGTCTGTCCCACAACCTTGGCGCTGATGGCGGCGGCCTTGGACAGACTGGGCCCGGATCAGGATCGCATCGTGCCGGTCTTCATCACCATCGATCCGGCGCGCGACACGCCGGAGGTCTTGAAGAAATATGTCGCCGCCTTCGGGCCGCGCTTTGTCGGCCTGACCGGCACGCCGGATGAAATCGCGAAAGTGGAAAAGCAATATCGCGTCTATGCCAAGAAGGGGCCGGTGGAAAACGGCACCTATGCCATGGACCATTCCAGCGTGATCTATCTGATGGGGCCGGACGGCAAGCTGGTGAGCTTCTACGACGAAGCCACCACGCCGGAAGACCTGGCGCAGAAAATAAAGGCGAAGCTCTAAAGCCTGGGCAACGGCAGTCCGTTCTGCGCGCAGGCAGCAATGAGCGTATTTTGCATCAGGCAGACGATGGTCATGGCGCCGACGCCACCGGGCACAGGCGTGATCGCGCCCGCGACTTCCTTGGCCGTGTCGTAATCGACATCGCCGACCAGCCTGGTCTTGCCATTGCCCGCATCGATCCGGTTGATGCCGACATCGATCACCACCGCGCCGGGCTTGATCCAATCGGCTTTCACCAGTTCGGGCTTGCCGATGGCCGCGACCAGAATGTCGGCGCGCCGCGCAATGGCGGGAAGGTCGCACGAGCGCGAATGCGCCATGGTGACGGTGGCGTTGGCGGCGAGCAGCAATTGCGCCGCGGGCTTGCCGAACAAAAGCGAGCGGCCGATCACCAGCACATCTTTTCCTGCGATGTCGCCGACATATTCCTTGAGCAGCAGCATCACGCCCGCCGGCGTGCAGGAAACCAGATGCGCGCGGCCCGACAACAGAAGGCCTGCGTTGGTGGGGGTCAGGGCATCGACATCCTTGGCGGGATCGAGCGCATCCAGAACCGCCGCTTCGTCGAGATGCTTGGGCAGCGGCAGCTGCACCAGGATGCCATGCACGGATGTGTCGGCCGACAATTCGCGCACTTTCGCGAGCAATGTTTCCTGGCTGGTGTCGGCGGGAAGCGCGACATGCACCGACTTGAAGCCCAGCGCCTCGGCGGTCTTGCCCTTGTTGCGGACATAGACTTCGGACGCCGGATCGTTGCCGACCAGGACGGTGGCCAGGCCCGGCTGCAAGCCGGCCACGGATTTCAGGCGCGCCGTCTCGGCGGCGATCTTTTCGCGCAGCCGCGCGGCGGAAGCCTTGCCGTCGATGATGGTGGCGGTCATGGGGTCAGAGGCCGTAGCGCACGCTGATCCAGCTGATCGTGTATTGCAGCGTGATGATGATGACAAAGACGATGATGGGCGACAGGTCGAGCCCGCCCATGGGCGGCAGGAACTTGCGCACCCGGCGGAACACCGGTTCGGTCAGCGCGCTCAACATGTGGAGCAGCGAGCGCACGAAGCCGTTGTACGTGTTGATGACGTTGAACACGATCAGCCAGCTCACGATCACCGCGGCGATCACGATCCATTTGTAGATTTCCAGCAACTCGACCAGCAGGAAAAAAATCGGGTTCATAGGTCCCTTGTAACGAGCCCCGGGCTTTGCCCGCAAGCCGGGCGCGCCCGCGGAAAGGCTGAATTTTTCCCGCGCCTTGACGGCCACCTTGGGCCTTCCTAAAACCCCCGTCCCTGCCGGGCATCTGACCGGCAAACCGGTTCGGGGCTGTAGCTCAGTTGGGAGAGCGCCTCGTTCGCAATGAGGAGGCCAGCGGTTCGATTCCGCTCAGCTCCACCATTTCCCCCCGGCATGGGCGGAAATGACCGAACCGAATGCCTCCCTGGACCAGACCGGTGCCTCCGATCCCGGCCTTCGCGGGCCCAAAAGCCCGCTCGGCGTTCGGGCGGCAAAAGGTCCCCCGGACCTTTTGCAGAATCGCCCTCACTCCGCTCAGCTCCACCAACCTTTTTTCCAGGTTGGCCGAACCGGCTCCCTATCAATTAAAAAACCATTTACCAATCCGTGGCTTAGCTAGCGCATGCGGTTGCGGCGCCTTTCCCTCTGCCTCGGCTTTCTGGCTGCGTTGCCCCTGGCCGCGCAGGCGGCGGAGCATGAGGCCGCCAAGCCCAAGGCCAGCGAGCACAAACTCACCCAATCCAAGAGCTACCTGCCGTTCGAGCCGATCTACACCACCATCGTGGACGACAACCGCGCCCAGGGCATGCTGATGATCGGCGCGGGCCTGGACGTTCCCGACGAAGCGCTGCGCGAAGTCGCCGACCGTTCGATGCCCATCCTGCGCGATGCCTATCTGCGCAACCTGATGGTCTTCGCTGCCACCTCGGTCCGTACCGATGAGCAGCCCGATGCCGCCATGATCGCCGCCCGCCTGCAGGCCGTCACCGACCGGGCCCTGGGCAGGAAAGGCGCGAAGATCCTCCTGGCCCAGGTGGCGATCCGCATCACCCGCTGATCGTCGGGGCGGAACGTCCGCGCGCGACGGTTTTGGCGGGGGGCAAATCGCGCTACACCGAAGACGCAGCCGAATCATGGACCCCGGGACATGACGGTTCCCAAGCCGGTCATTCCAACGCTCGTTACCGTGGCGATCTTGTTGCTGGGGCTGACGGCGCTGGCCTTGGACTGGCCCGTCATGACGCTGTTCGCCGGGTTTCAGGATCGCCTGACGGACGCTTCCGCCCTGGCGCAACCCGTCTGGATGAAGAACATGGCGCTGGGCTTCCTGGCGGTGGCGGGCGCGGGCGAAATCGCGGCGTTGTGGCGGGAAAAGCTTGCCTGGGCGGGCCTGATCGCGGCGGCCGCCCTCGCCTGCGGTCTCTATGCCGTCCTGATGCTGGCGCCCACAGGCGCGCCCAACTTGCTGGGCCCGGTCATCGTCCTTCTGCTGATCCTCGCCGCCGGAGTCGTCGCGCATCTCGCGCGACTGGAGGCCTTGAAGCGGGACTTGCGCCGGGCCTTTGCCGATTCCCTGCCCGCCGCCGCCATCGACCGGATCGCCCGCGATCCCTCGCTGCTCGCTTTGGAGGGAGAAACCCGCACCGTCACCGTCCTGGCCTGCGGCCTGCGCAGCTTGCCGGAACTGGCCGCGCTGTTCCGCGACAATCCGAAACGCTTCACGCGCCTTCTGGAAGACATTCTCACCCCGCTGATGAGCCAGGTGCTGCGCCATGGCGGGGTGATCGACAAGCTCACCGCAGACGGCTTCACCGCCTATTGGAACGCGCCGCTGGAGGATCTTGGCCATGCCGCCCATGCCTGCGACGCCGCGCACGGCATGCTGGCGGCGCTCGGCGAAGCCAACCGCACGCTTGCGCCCCGTTACGATCTGCCGGCGCTCGACATCGGGGTCGGCGTCGCCACCGGACCGGTGATCGCGGGCGGTTTCGCGCACCGGGGCCGCATCAGCTATGGCGTGACCGGCGATGCGGTCGCGCTGGCGGCGCGGCTGCAGGCCCTGTCGCGCGCCTATGGTCCCGCCGTGATCGCGACCGAGGAAACCAGGCGCCAGGCGGGGCCGGAGGATTTCGCTTTTCTGGAAGTGGATTATATCGCCCAGGGCCAGGGCGATGTGCCGCTGCGCCTCTATGCGCTGATGGAAAGCCGGGCCGCGAAAGCCTCGCCCAAGCTGCGCGCGCTCGCCACCTTCCATGCGCACATCTTCGAATCCTTCAAGGCGCAGCGTTGGGATCAGGCGCGGGCGCTGGTCGAGCAATGCTCCCGCCTCTCGGGCGCCTGCCACACGCTCTATGAATTGTACCTGGCGCGCATCCGCTATTTCGAAGCCAATCCGCCCGGCCCCGGCTGGGATGGCGCCTTCCGCCCGGTGCTGAAATAGCGCGTCAGATCGGCTCGGCGAGGCCGTAATGCGCCGCATCCGCGCCGGCGAGCGCGGCCCACATCTGATCGCCCCAGGAAAAATGCCACCATTCGTCGGGATGGCCGGCAAAGCCTTCTTCCGTCATCAGCCAATGCAGCAAGCGGCGGTTGGCGCAGGCTTCGCGGTCGGAGAAGGAGAAGTTCTCCGGCGTCAGGAATTCGAAGCGGTCACGCGCGGCAAGCCGGGTGACGTCGTCGAACAGCGAGCCCATCCACAAGGCTTGCCCATCCTTCCAGCGCAAGGTGAGATCGATGGCGCCGCCGGTCGCATGCGGCGCGGGCGAAGCCGCGCTTTCGCTGGGCGCGGACCAGTAGCGTTCGACTTCTTCGATAAGCCGCGCGCCCGCAAGGCTGGGATCGCGGCGCTGCAATTCGCGCGGCATCCACACGTCGTGGAAATAGGCCTGCACCGCGCGGGGTCGCCAGGCGTCGAACAGAAACAGCTCCAGGCCCGCTTCGCCGGCACGCCGGTTCACCCGCAAAAGCTTGTCTGCCACCGAGCGGCGCAGCAACAGCTTGTCCGTCGCGCCCTCCACCCGGTGCCAATAGGGCGGATTGCGGTCGCCGGCATAGAAATTCTCACCCCGAAGACCTTCCTGGCGCGCATCCACCATGGCTTCACCATAAAGCGCATTGTCGCGGGCGATGGGAATGCGGGTGCGGAAACCTTTGCGCGCCTGGCGCGCCTGGTCCTGATCGCCGATGGGGCGGTCGCGCAATTCCTCCAGGCCCGCAAACCCTGTCATTCTTCAACTTTCCAAAAACCGAGGTTAGATTAGCGGCAATGGCTTCCATTTCCGAAACATCATTTCCGTCCGACTACCGGTCGGCGCGCAAGGCCTTCATCGCCGCCTGCATCCGCGCCCCTGCCGACAGCATCGCGCGGGTTCATCCCGCCGTCTCCGGCCCGAGGGGCAATCCGCTGTTTCTGGACTCTGTCGCGCTCGGACCCCGCGACGCCGGCAAGGCATTGCTGCTGGTCGCGGGTGGCGACGGAACAGAGGGCGGCATGGGCGCGGGTCTTCTCTCCGGCCTGCTCGATACCGGCATCAGGCCCAAGCGCGATGCGCGGCTGGTGATGGTGCCCGCCCTCAACCCCTACGGCCTGGCGTTCGGCCGGAAGGAGAATGAATCGGGCATCGACCTGGATGCGGCGGGCGCCGCGCGAAGCTGGTCCTTCGCCATGCTGCGCGACATCCTCACCGAAGACATGGCGCATGTGACGAAGCTGCGGGTGCTGGAACTGGCGCAGGGCAGCCCAAGCCGGCTGGAAGACCGCTCGGCCGGCATGCTGGCGCGGACGCTGGCGCAGGCCCGGCCGGCAAGCGATATCCGGGTGGCGCGCCTTTTTCTGGCGCCGGGCCGGGCCCTGGCGGAAAGCCGGGCAGTGGTGACAAGGGCGCTGGCAGAGCTTTAGGTTTTTGGCTATAGCCTCATCCCAACGCACCCGTAGCTCAGCTGGATAGAGTGCTGCCCTCCGAAGGCAGAGGTCATAGGTTCGAATCCTATCGGGTGCGCCATTTCGGTTCAAAGGCACGAACGCCTAGCACCGCCGCCTCTACGCCAGAGGCGGCGGTTAGGGTTCGGAGCAACTCGCTCCGCAGCCCACGGATGCGGACCTCCTTCCGGCTGAGCACTTCGACCCGCTGCGCGACCGCGCGAACCTGATCGCGAGCGAACGTCCCGTCGCCGTTCCGCAGCTTCTTTTTCAGGGCAGCCGCAAAGGCGCGCAGACTCTCCGGTGTGATCGCCGGGCCGATCTTCACGCTATGCGCCAAGGCACGCTCGGAATCGCCCTTGGCCTGGTCGCGGGTCGCGGTCAGTTCGGCGATGCGATCCTTGAGAGACAGATCGCTCACGTCGATCACGCCGTTTTCGATAGCATCATAGAGGCGCTTGAGCTTCGCTTCCGCCTCGGTCGCACGCCGTTCAAGATCGGCGACATGCTCGCGGCGCTGGTTCACCCATTCGTCGCGGCGTTCGAGGATCTGATCCATCAGGGCTTCGAGCCGCGCCGGGTCGAGCAGCCGCGCTTCGAGATGATCGACCACGGCCTCGTTGAGTCGGTCCATCGGCACAGTGATGCCAGGACAGCCGGTCGCGCCCTGCCGCGCCTTCGTCGAGCAAGTGTAATAGCGATACCCCCGCCCGACGCTGCTGGTGCCGGTGCGCAACGTCATCGCGCCGCCGCAGCACGCGCAGAAGCAGATGCCGGTGAGCAGCGTCGGGCCGCCCACCGCCATCGGCGGCATCATCTTCGGGCTGCGCGCCTTGAGCGAGCGCTGGACCGCCTCGAACTCCGCTTCCGAAACGATCGCCGGCACTTCCATGACGGCGTGTTCGCTCTCTGGCTTCGGCGTCTTCGTCTTGTGATCGCGGGTGTTGAAGCGATGCTGGCCGATATACGTCGTGCGGGTGAGCACCTGATGCACCGCGCCCAAGCCCCAGCGCCCACCGTCGCGGGTGCGGATGTTGTTCTCATTGAGCCACGTCGCGATCGACTTTAGACCCATCGGGCCGCGGTTATCGACGCCATTGAGAGCCATGCGGTAGATGCGCCGCACCGTCTCGGCTTGGAGCGGGTCGATCTCCAGCTTCTTCTTGATTTTCGCGCCGCGCTCCCCGGCCGCGACCACGCGATAGCCGATCGGTGCTCGCGCGCCGTTCCAGAAGCCTTGCCGGGCGTTCTCCTTCATCGCCCGCAACGTGTGCTTGCCGTTCTCTTTCGACTGATACTCGTCGAACAGTGTCATGATCTGGCGCATCATCACGCTCATTGGATCGTCGCCCAGGTCTTGCGTGATCGAGATCAGCCGCACCCCGTTCTTCGCCAGCTTGCGAACGTAGAACTCGAACTGGAACTGGTCGCGGAAGAACCGCGAGAAGCTGTGGACGAGGATGACGTTAAACGTCGGCGGCTTGACCATCGCGGCGTCGATCATCGCCTGGAAAGCGGGGCGACGATCGTCGGTCGCCGTGTTGCCCGGCTCGACAAACTCGGCCGCAACCTCCCAGCCGCGCGACAGGCAATAGCCTTCGATCTGACGGCGCTGGTCGGGAATCGACAAGTCGCTATCGGCTTGGCGGCCAGTAGAGACGCGCAGGTACAGCGCCGCGCGGGCGGTCGCCACGACCGGCGCCTCATGCTCATCTTGTCGCAGGGCGGCGCTGGTCATGATGCTTCACTCCTCACTTCACGGCAGCGGTCCGAGCAGATTGTCCAGCTCTTGCCGCATGTGGCCTTCGATCGCGCGCAGCTCGGCGTCGCCGATCGGCACCTGCTCCGGCCAATCGTCGGTGACGACGATTGGCCCATCATCCTCGCGCGACCGGCGCGAAATCCGGCGCGGTGTGGCGGGCTTGGCATAGTCGTGCAGATCATCCGGGCACTCGGCCCAGCGACGAGGCGTGCGGCGACGGACTTTGCGAGGAAGGGCCATCCCGGCAGGCTGCCTTGCAGCCGCGCCTCGCACAAAGGCTCCGTCGCGGCGTAGCGCAGATAGGGGCAAGCGGCGGCGGGCGTCATGCTTCGCCCCACGGATCGACGACCGTGATTCCGCACTCGGCGAAGTCGCGGATATTGCGAGTCGCCAGTCGCGCGCCGCGCGAGCGCACGATGGCCGCAATCTGCGCGTCAACTTGGCTGATCGGCTTGCCGCTCTGTTTCCGCCCGGCGGCAATCTCTGGATAGGCGTTGGCCGCGTCGGTGTCGAACGGCAACACCCGCCCGGCAAGATCGACATCGAACATGGGTCGCGCGGCCGCCAGCAGATCATCGCGGCGGCGTCCCTCGGGAAGCAGCGCCAGACCGTAGAAGATTTCCGCCTGCGTCAGCGTCGTCGTGAACACGCCCGCCATCGGCTGCTCGGCGATCCACGCCATGACTCTCGGGTCAGGTTCGCGCCGCATCAGCTCGGAAATGACGTTGGTGTCGAGGACGATCATCAGCCGAAATCCACCGGCTTGCGGATCGCTTCGCGCGGCACATCAGGCAGATCGACGCCGCCCAGCGGGCCGAAGCGTTCGTGGATAGCCTGGCCAAGATTGCGCGGGCGAGGATCGTCAGTAGAGAGCGCCGAGCGCAGGATGTCTCGCGCCTCATCCTCCATCGAACGGCCATTAACCGCCGCCCGCACTCGGAGGCGCTTTTTGATTGCATCGTCGATGTTTCGGATCGTCATGACTGCCATGTCAGCCTCCATAAGTCATTGACTGCATATTAGTCGATGAAAGGGAAAATTGCAAGGTGCGGGGTGACGCCTCCCTCCGGGACCGCCGCTCTATCTCCGCTGTGCTCCGACCGAGCCCCTGACGGGTCTCGTCCCTGCCGGGTGACGATCAGCATGGCGGGTGGCGCTGGCGC
>JAFKFF010000037.1 GCA_017307315.1 Alphaproteobacteria bacterium | reverse complement strand
CCCTGGCGCTTGAGCAGCGCCGCGGTGACGGAGGAATCCACCCCGCCGGACATGGCGGCGACGATGCGGGTTCCCGGAGACAGGGGTTTGGCGGACATGGGCGCGATATAGAGAGCCCAGCCCCATCCCGCAATGAAAAGCGGCGCTCAGCCGCCCGGCGTCGGAAGATAGTTCAACAGAGTCAACTGGTTGAGGCCCGAGGTGACCTGCAGCACGGCCTGCAGGGCGGTCTGGTTCAGCGACAATTGGGTCGCCGCCTCGGCCATGTCGGTCTTCTGGATCTTGTTGATGAAGCCCGTATAGAGCGTCGCCATGGAATCTTGCTGGGTGCTGGCGCTTTCCAGCTGGTTATAGGCATAGCCATTTTCCGCCGTGACCGTGTTCAGGTTGGTCGCCACAGTTCCCACCGAGACGATCTGGCCGGACAGGAAATCATTCTGCGCCTGGCTGAGGCTGGTGCTGCCATTGAGATTGCCGCTCGCCCCCGCATCGAACGCGGCGATATCCTTCAAGGCCTGCATCAGGCCGGTGCCGACATCGGACGCGGTCATGCCGAAGCTGATGGTGTGGCCGTCGGCCACCTGCACCGATTTCTTGTCGGTGCCATTGTTGAAGGCCCCCGCCACCGATGGCAAGGCCACCAGGTCGGACAGCGAAGAGACCGTGATAGGCGGGGTGTCGGTGCGACCGCCGCTATAGATATAGTCGCCATTGGCGTCCTTGGAGTTCAGGATCGCCGTCGCCTGATCGAAGATGTTCTGAACCTGGCCCATCAGGCTGGTGGGATCGTTGTTGGACACCGCATCCGACACGGCCTTCTTGAGTTGCGCCACCAATTCGCCGAGGCTGGCGAGCTGATTGTCCTGCATGTCCGATTGGGTGATGGCGAGGTTGGTCGCCGCCTTGTAGGCGTCGTTGCGCGCATTGGCGGAAATCGACGCCGTCAGGACCTGCGCCTGATTGCCGAACCCGGCATAGGTGTTGGCGACATTCTGCGACGCGATCTGCTCGTTGGTCGTGTTCAGCGCCGCGCTGGCCTTGTTGATCTGGGCCAGGAAATACGCGCTCTGCTGGGCCGTGGCGATGCGATCAACGCTCATGGGTCATGTCCTATTGGATATCGAGCAGGGTCTGATAGAGCTGGTCCACCACCGTCAGCATGCGCGCGCCGGCGGTATAGGAGCGCTGGTAGGTGGTGAGGTTGGTGAGTTCCTCGTCCAGGCTGACGCCGGAATTGGCTGCCATGCGCGACTGCGCTTCCTGCAGCCGGTCGTCCTGCGTGGTCTGGTTCTGGGTCACCGCGTTCGAAAGCGTGGAGACCTGCTGATAAAAGGTCGCCGCATAATCCGACAGGGATTCCCGTTGCGGCGAGATTCCGCCCGCGCCCCGGAAATTGCGGTCGGCATTGATGACATTCTGCAGCGCGATGGCGCCGGAATTGTCGCCGCCGGACAGAATGGAATCGCCCGCCACCGTCGTCGCGGTGATCTTGGGCGTGCCGAAACCGATGCGCTGGGGCGCCTTGGCGACCGGGTCGGTGACCGCGAAATTGACCGCCTGGTTGGCGAGATTGTTGCTGCCGATGCCGAACAGCTGGCTGAAGCTGATGCCGGTGGCGCCGCGCTGGGTGGTGTCGCCGGTGACGTTCAGCTTGTAGTCGGAATAGAGCCCCGAATTCTGGGTGGTGATCGAGCCGTCGCTGTTCAAGGTAAAGACCGCCGCGCCGCCCATCGCGCCGTTCAGCGCGCTGACGACATCGCCGATGGTCTGCCCGGCCGTGGTGGTGATGCTGACCTGCTTGACGATGTCGCCATTGGGTCCCTTCAGCGACAGTGCGATCACCCCGCCCGCCGCCAGGCCGCTGGCGTCGGATGCCGAGAGGCCGGTGGCGAGAACCGAAGGGCCCTCGGCGGTGAAAACGTCGTTGAGGCCGAAGAATTGGGAAAAGG
>JAFKFF010000036.1 GCA_017307315.1 Alphaproteobacteria bacterium | reverse complement strand
GTGAGGGTGGAGAGATTGCCTTCCTTGCGAACATGGCCGGTGAAGCTCGCCACCGCGCCCGCTTCGCCGGCAACGGTGAGGGCGGCGACTTCGGCGTTGAGATCGAAATCTTCGTGCTGAATGCGGATGCGGGCCTGCACCGGATCAGCCTCCCGTGACGGGTGGAAAGAAAGCGACCTCGTCATCCGGCCCGAGCGGAGCCTCCAATCCCACATGACGCTGATTGACCGCGACCCGGATGCGCGACAGGTCGGCGAAGGCATCGGCATAGCCGGGGCCGAGGCTTTTCAGATGCGCGATCAGCGCGCCGACATTGGCGGCCGGAGGGGTAAGAATTTCCTCACCCTTGCCGACCTTCTGCCGCACCCAGGCGAAATAAAGCAGGTTCACGCCCGGTCCCTGACCGGCGCGTGGCCGGGGCTGATATGGGTAAGGCCGTTCTTGAAATAGATCACCCCGGTATAGACCGTGAGCGCGGCGGCGATCCACAGAAGGCCGTAGGCGATCGCGGCATAGGTGAGGGCCGGCACGCCGGGGAAGAATTTGTCGGCCAGCGGGGTGAGGATCATCGCTCCGATGCCGACCATCTGCACCGCGGTCTTGAGCTTGGCGATGGCGGTGACCGGGACACTGACGCGCGTGCCGGCCAGGAATTCGCGCAGGCCCGACACCAGGATTTCCCGCGACAGGATGATCAGGGCGGGCACCAGCCTGAGCAGCGAGGGCAGGCCGGTGGTGAGATTGAATTGATGGATGTCGCCTTCCGCCACCAGCATCATCAGGGCCACCGCCACCAGCACCTTGTCGGCGATGGGGTCCAGCATGCGGCCGAACTCCGACCCGGCATTGAGCTTGCGGGCGGCAAAGCCATCCAGCCAATCGCTCACCCCCGCAATCACGAAAACGGCGAACGCCACCAGCCGCGCCACGTCGCCCGGCAGGACGAAGGCGACCGCAAAGACCGGCACCAGCACGATGCGCAGGATGGTCAGGGCATTGGGCAGGGCGAACATTCGCCGAGTTTAAGGGGGCGGCCGGGGAAGGTCACTCTATTTTGGGCGGATGCCCGGCCCTAATTCGGGTGGAAAAAGTCGAAAATCTTCCGCGCCAGGGTGCCGCTCACCCCGTCCACCTTCTCCAGGTCCGCCAGGCTCGCCGCCGCCACCGCCCGGGCCGAGCCGAAATGCTGCAGCAGCGCCCGCTTGCGGCCCGCGCCCACGCCCGCGACCTCGTCCAGCGGATTGGCGCCGATGGCGGCGCTGCGCTTCTTGCGGTGGCTGCCGATGGCGAAGCGGTGCGCCTCGTCGCGCAGCCGCTGCAGGTAATAGAGAACCGGGCTTTTGAGTTCGAGGCGGAACGGTTCCTTGCCCGGACTGTAGAAATGCTCGCGGCCCGCGTCGCGGTCCGGGCCCTTGGAGATGCCCACCAGCGCGACATCCTCCACCCCCAGATCGGCGAAGACCTGACAGGCGACCGACAATTGCCCGGGCCCGCCATCGATCAGCACCAGATCGGGACGCTTCCATTTCGAATCCGCGACCTCTTCGGATTCGTCTTTGATCAGCCGGGCGAAGCGGCGGGTGAGCACTTCGCGCATCATGGCGTAGTCGTCGCCGGGCGTCAGCTCGGCGGTCTTGATGTTGAATTTCCGGTACTGGTTCTTCTCGAACCCATCGGGACCCGCCACGATGAAGGCGCCGATGGCATGCGCGCCCTGGATGTGGGAATTGTCATAGACCTCGATCCGCCGCGGCGGCGCGTCCAGCCCCAGCACGTCGGCGACGCCGTCCAGCAATTGCGCCTGGGCGCTGTTCTCGGCGAGGCGCCGGCCCAGCTGCTCGCGGGCATTGGCGAGCGCCCGCTCCATGATCTCGCGCTTTTCGCCCCGCTGCGGCGCGGAAATCTCGACTTTCATTTCCGCCCGCAAGGACAGGGCTTCGGCCAGCAGCG
>JAFKFF010000390.1 GCA_017307315.1 Alphaproteobacteria bacterium | reverse complement strand
CCTGCCGATTGATGGCGCTTTCACGGGAATTTGCTGCAGATGCGATAATGCGGTGGCTAGGAGGATGTGCCGCTCGCGGGCATGATTTTCGGCGGCCTGCGGGCGGATGTTCGCCTTTGAACAAAAACGATCAGTTCAGAAGATAGGTCGTAGTCTGCCCGGTAACGCGCTTCACTTGATCTTTGGACCTCTGAACTCAGAGCCAACAATGGGCCAGGCATTCAGTCACCCTTGAACTGTCCGAGCTACTGCGATTCAGCCTCGCACCTTCCTCTTGCGACAGAACGAGGAATTCTTTCTTTATCCACGCTTTATCCGCCTTGCCAAGTCCGCCCTGAATGGGGCGCGTGAAAATGCGTCGTCGATGATTTTTGGCGAATAGCCTTCGAGCTCGAGCGTGCTTCTGATTGCGGCAAGAGTGCGGTTGCCATTCTCGGCAAGCTCAATTGCCCGCATCAACGCCGTTTTGACGCGCCCTGGGGCTCCCACATGGGATGTGCTGCCTGAGGGAGAAACTCGCCCTTGCGGTTCAATTCGGCGTTGCGTGGGATCGACGATACCTTTCCCGATCATCTACGACACATAAAGGCCGTGTTGTAAGAGCGTCAATCGTCCACAAGATTAGAATACCGACCAGAGACGGAGGTTCGGGAAACACGCATACACCATTCGTGTGTATCGTTACTTCGCTAAAAGTTCATTTCTTGAGGTAAAGTCTCACGCTGCGGCAACTGCGCGGCTGCATCGTCGAAATCGATGACGCGCTGAAGGGCAAGCCGCGAACGCCTTGGCAGGACTTCTTTGAAAAAGAGAGCGCGATTGCGGCTCTGACGCTGCCGAACTAGGCTTCCTGTCCCGCCATCAGCGAACGGTGGTGCGTGGCAGGGCGCACCGCCGCCGCTCGCGCCATCCTTCCTCAAGGCAAAAAAAGGGCCCAGGCCGTTAGGCCTGGGCTCAGTAACTCCTCTGCGCTTAGGGTCCGCAGCGGAATTGTGTTCGGGGCAGGCCTTACCAGTTGATGGTCAGGCGCCCGTAATAGTAGCCGCCATAGGGATCGAACGGCGTACTTCTGGGCGAGTAGGCCACCACGCCGCCGCCGCACGGGTTCACGCCGCCGCTGCTGTTGGTCCCGCCGATCAAGCAGCTGGCTCCTGCGGGAATGCCGAAGACATTGTTGCCGCCCACAGCAAACTGCACCGTCTCGGTGAAGTTGTAGCGGGCTTCCAGATCGGTGATTCCGACGGCGCCCGAACCATTGTCATAATAAGGCGGGCTGCCGCTGGGCGAGGTAAGCGCCTTGAGCGGACCGTAGAAAGTTTCGCGGAAAGTGAAGCCCCATTCATCCAGCGACCAGGTTCCGGTCAAGCCCACTTTCAGGTTGGGCGTGGTGTGCGCGGAGTTGAAAAGCGTTCCCGACGTGTAGAAGGCCGCATCGGGATTGGAGGCCAGGAGAATCGCCGGCGGCGGCGCCACCCGCGAGATCTTGATCGAGTTGTAGTTGCCGGCCAACGTCCAGTCGATCAGGCCCATATCGCCGAAATCGGTGGGATAGCTGACCGTCAGGTCGACGCCCTGGGTCAGGGTGCCGAAGCCGTTCACGAAGGACGAGCAGCCCACGCGGCCGGCGGTGGGATCCAGCGAAACGCCGAGTGCCGTGATGGCGTCGCCGCAGGCTGGGACGAGCGGCCCGCTGGTGTTTCTCAGATAGACCGTGCTCGACGAGGAGATGCGGTCGCCCAAAGCGATGCTGTAGGCGTCGATCGTCAGGCTGAGATCGGCGAAGGGATGGGCGACGATACCAGCGCTGAAGCTGGTGGAGATTTCCGGCTTCAGGTTCTGGAAGCCCAGAATACCGGCAGCGGCGGAGTTGGCCGGCAGCTGAATCGTGGCGCTGGTGGGCGACACGTTGACCGTGTTGTACCATTCTTCCTGCAGGTTCGGGGCGCGGAAGCCGG
>JAFKFF010000389.1 GCA_017307315.1 Alphaproteobacteria bacterium | reverse complement strand
GCGGATGCCTTGACCTCCGTCCTGGCAATTGGGGCACTTCTTGCGGGGCGATATGCAGGATGGGTTTGGCTCGATCCTGCGATGGGGGTAGTCGGGGCAGTTGTCATCGCGAGCTGGTCTTGGTCTCTACTGCGCGAGACAGCGGCGGTCCTTTTAGATGCCACAGACCGGCATGTGGCCGACGAAGTGCAAGAACTGGTTGAAGCTCATGGGGATGCAAAACTGACGGACCTGCATGTTTGGCGGATCGGCCCGGAAGCGCACGCCGGGATAGTAAGCGTGGTGGCAGCTCCAAATATTGATGCCGATCTCATCCGCGAAAGACTGAAGCCCGTCCACGAGCTCGCACATTTGACGGTCGAACTTCGGACAGCATGACCTTTTGTCGATGGTATGCGCCCGAATTCGCGTTTAAAATGAGTTTTCCGAAGACTGTTGTCTCCTTTGCCCGGTAGGATGCGCTGAGAACACCCGGTCGGTGGCAAATAGGTAGTGACCATGGCGCGTGGCGTGATTATGGCGCTTGCAGCAGCCATTTTATTTGGCGCCAGCACGCCTTTTGCCAAGCTTTTGCTTGGGAAGGGCATCGATCCCTGGCTCATGGCGGGCCTCCTTTATCTGGGTTCAGGATTGGGTCTGGGAACCGTATGGGTTGTCAGGAAGCATATCGGCCCGGACCGGGAAGCTTCATTGAAAGGAGCCGATTGGGGCTGGTTGTCTCTGGTGATCCTGGCAGGAGGTGTCGTCGGACCAATCTGCTTGATGGCGGGTTTGGCGCAAACGCCTGCCTCCACCGCTGCCCTGTTACTGAACCTTGAAGGTGTAGCGACGATTGCCTTGGCCTGGACGCTCTTCGGTGAGAGCGCCGACCGCCGGCTGCGATATGGCGCATCGGCGATACTTTGCGGGGCGGTCGTCCTTTCCTGGCGTGGCGGCCCGTCCCCTGTCGGCTGGGGCGCTCTCTTGATCGTCGGTGCCTGTGTTGCTTGGGGGTTCGACAACAATCTCACGCGAAAACTGTCCGGATCGGACCCGGTTCAGATCGCCACCGCCAAGGGGCTTATCGCTGGCATCGTGAATTTGACGGTTGCATTGTTGAACGGCGCTTCCATTCCGGCTGGGCCTCTGCTGTTCGGAGCGCTCGTCGTTGGGTTGCTGGGATATGGCGTGTCATTGGTGCTCTTTGTCCTTGGCCTGCGATACCTTGGAAGCGCCAGGACCGGGGCTTATTTCTCGCTTGCTCCCTTTATTGGATCTATACTCGCTATAGGCCTGTTTGGAGAGCCTATTACGATGCAGCTCCTACTGGCTGCGTGCTTCATGGGCGTCGGTCTCTATCTACATCTGACGGAACGCCACGCTCATTGGCACAAGCATCAGGCGCTCGCCCATGAACATGGCCACGTCCATGACGAGCACCATCAGCATGTCCATGGTCCCGATGACCCGGCCGGCGAACCGCATAGTCATCGGCACTATCATCCCCCGATGGAACATAAGCACGCGCATTACCCCGACCTTCATCACCGGCATGATCATGATTAGATTGCGGATTTGCCAGGGTGCCTCGATTAACCGGCAAGCCCTTGCTTCCGCCAGGTTGCCTGCCGGCATGGGCCGCGATAGGTTGCAGGCGTGAAAATGAACCTAAAGCTTTTCCCGAGAAGAGCGGGTGCTGCGCTGTGCGCAGTGCTTATTCTGGTCTTTACACAGGCGGCTGTTGCCAGCGCGGTCGGTGATGTCGAACATTTGTTCGTGGGCAATCAGGCCCATCAGCACATGATTTTTAGCGACGTTACACTGGAGTTTCATCACGCCAACAGAGACGGCGACGGACCGCATCACGATCTAGGAACGAAGGCGCCCAGCCACCACCACCATCATGGCGATCTGGGTTCGAGCAATTTTTTGCATGTGACTGTTCCTGACACACTTGCCCATCGCATCGGCATGTCCAATCCATTGTCGGAAGATAA
>JAFKFF010000101.1 GCA_017307315.1 Alphaproteobacteria bacterium | reverse complement strand
CGCTCGCCGATTGGCCCGCTTTCTGCCGCGATTGCCTGAGCAACGCCGCGCCCGACGCGCCCTGCCCCGAATGCGGCGGCACCCGCATCCTGGCCCATCCGGAGCTGGAAACGCTGCCCATCGCCCACATGGATTGCGACGCCTTCTATGCCGCGATCGAGAAGCGGGACGATCCTTCGCTGGCGGAGCAGCCGGTCATCGTGGGCGGCGGCACGCGGGGCGTGGTCTCGACCGCCTGCTATATCGCGCGCCGCTACGGCGTGCGCTCCGCCATGCCGATGTTCCAGGCGCGCAAGCTCTGCCCCGGCGCGGTGATCATCAAGCCGCGCATGAGCCACTATGTGGAAACCGCCAAGGAAATCCGCGGCCTGATGCGGGCGCTGACACCGCTTGTCGAGCCGCTTTCGCTGGACGAAGCCTATTTGGACCTGTCTGGCACGGCGCGCATTCATGGCCGTTCACCGGCCCGGACCATGGCCAAGCTGGCGTCGGAGATCGAAAGCCGGCTCGGCATCACGGTTTCGATCGGCCTTTCCGGCAACAAATTCCTGGCCAAGCTTGCCAGCGAACTCGACAAGCCGCGCGGCTTCGCCGTGATCGGCATGGGCGAAGCCAAGTCTTTCTTGCGCGACAAGCCGGTCAATATCATCCGCGGCGCGGGCAAGGTTCTGGCGGCGCGGCTGGAGCGTGACGGCTTTTCCACCATCGGCCAGCTGCAGGATGCCGATCCCCGCGATCTCGCCAACCGCTATGGCGCCACCGGCCTTTGGCTGTCGCGCATCGCCCAGGCCCAGGACGGCCGGCCCGTCGATCCGGGCGGCGAGATGAAGACCATTTCATCGGAAACCACGTTCAATACCGACCTTTCGAAATTCTCCGACCTGGAAGCGATTCTGTGGCGGCAAGCCGAACGGGTTTCCGCGCGCGCCAAGACTTACGGCCTGTCGGGTCGCACGATCGTCCTGAAGCTCAAGACCGCCAATTTCCGCCTCTTGACCCGCAGCGCTTCACTGGATGCACCCACCCAGCTGGCCGACAAGATTTTCCGGGTGGCGCAAGCGGCCCTGAAACGGGAAGCGGACGGCAAGCGCTTTCGCCTCCTGGGCGTGGGGCTTTCCAATCTCACGTCCGGCGCCGATGCCGATCCCGCCAGCCTGATCGACCCTTTGAGCGACAAGCGGGCCGCGGCCGAACGGGCGATGGACAAAATCCGGTCGAAATTCGGCGGCGAAGCCGTCGGCAAGGGACGCGGATTGCGAAAATAGATCATGGAAAAGTGCCGCCCGATGCGGTTCTATGGCGAAACAAAAGAAGGTTGCCATGTCCAAGACCGAAACACGCCTGAAAGAACTCGGAATCGATCTGCCCTCGCCCCCCGCGCCGGTGGCGAGCTATGTCCCTTATGTGGTGACGGGGAATCTCGTTTTCATATCGGGACAAGTGACCGCCGCGCCCGATGGGCTGAAATATGTCGGCAAGGTCGGCGCCGATATCTCGCTCGAGGACGGCAAGGCGGCGGCCCGCCTTTGCGCCGTCAATCTTCTGGCGCAATTGAAGGCGGCCTGCGGCGGCGATCTCGACCGGGTGCGGCGCTGCGTCAAGCTGGGTGTTTTCGTCAACGCCACGCCGGATTTCACGCAGCATCCGGAAGTGGGCAATGGCGCCTCCGACCTGATCGTCGCGGTGCTGGGCGATGCCGGCAAGCATGCCCGCGCCGCCACCGGTGCGGGCTCGCTGCCTCGCGGCGTGGCCGTGGAAGTGGATGGTACGTTCGAAATCGCATGACCGTTCGCCTGGCGGATGGCGCATGCGGCATCGGGGCGGCAGCCTGGAACGCCTGCGCCAACCCGCACGGCCTGGCGTCGCCGCATCCCTTCACCCGCTATGAATTCTTCGAAGCATTGGAAGCGTCCGGCTCCGCCACCGCGCGCACCGGCTGGCAGCCCGCCCATCTGGTGCTGGAGTCCGATGGCCGGATCACGGGGATCCTGCCGACCTATCTGAAAAGCCATTCTCAAGGCGAGTATGTTTTCGACCATGCCTGGGCCGATGCGCTGGAGCGGGCCGGCGGCGATTATTACCCGAAACTGCAATCCTCGATCCCGTTCACGCCCGTCACGGGCCCGCGCATCCTGGCCGCGGCGGAAGCGGACCGGGACCTGTTGCTGCTGGCAGGCAAGGCCGCGACCGATCAGATCGGCGCTTCTTCATTGCACATCACTTTCCTGCGCAAGGCGGAGTGGGAAGCCGCCGGCCGCCACGGCTATCTCCTGCGCACCGACCGCCAGTTCCACTGGCGCAATCGGGGCTATCGGGATTTTGGCGAATTCCTGGGCGAATTATCGTCGGCCAAACGCAAGACCTTGCGCAAGGAACGCGACGCGGTGGCGAAGGAAGGAATCCGGTTCGACTGGCTGACCGGCCGGGAGATCACCGAGGCGCATTGGGACCGCTTCTTCGAATTCTACACGGACACGGGAAGCCGCAAATGGGGGCGGCCCTATCTCACCCGCGATTTCTTCAGCCGCATCGGCGCCGGCATGGCGGATCAGATCGTCCTGATCCTGGCCAAGCGGGGAAGCATTTACATCGCGGGCGCGCTCAACCTGATGGGCGAGAATATTCTTTTCGGGCGCAACTGGGGGGCGCTGGACTATGTCCCCTTCCTGCATTTCGAGACCTGCTATTACCAGGCGATCGACTTCGCCATAGCGCGGGGCCTTTCCAAAGTGGAGGCCGGCGCCCAGGGCGAGCACAAATTGCTGCGCGGCTATATGCCGGAAGAGACCTATAGCGCGCATTATATCGCGCATAAGGGGCTGCGCCGTGCCGTGGACCAGTTCCTGACCGAGGAACGCGAAGCGGTGAGCGAGCATATCGATGAACTGGCCCGCCACGGCCCGTTCCGGAAGGAGAGTTGAATGGCCTATGACAGCAGCAATGTTTTCGCCAAAATTCTGCGCGGCGAGATTCCGTGCGTAAAAGTGTTCGAGGACGACAAGACCCTCGCCTTCATGGATGTGATGCCCCAGGCCGAAGGCCATGTGCTGGTGATCCCCAAGGAAGCGGCGGAGAGCGTTCTGGAATTGTCGCCGGCCGGCGCGGCCGCGATGATGGCCACCACCCAGAAAATCGCCAGGGCCGTCAAGAAAAGCCTGGACGCGCCCGGTATCATGCTGGCGATGCTGAATGGCGCGCCCGCCGGCCAGAGTGTCTTTCATGTGCATTTTCACATCATCCCGCGCAGTGCCGGCGTGGACATGGGGCTTCACGCGCGCGGCATGGTCGATCCGAGGAGCTTGGAGCCAGTCGCCGCAAAGATCAGAGCGGCGCTGTAGCGCGCCTCACCAATAGCCGATCATCCGCCCTGCGGCGATGACGGTGAGCCACAGGCCCAGCGAAAGCGCGGCATGGATTGCCAGGCGGCTCTGCTCCGGCGACTGCAAATCGCGGGCGCGATGGGCCTGCCAGGCCGCCGAACGGTGCAGAACCGCGACATTCATCAGCGCCAGCGCAATCGCGGGGAATTTGATCAAGAGGAACGGGTTGCCGATATAGTCGCCGGCCTTTGTCGCCAGCATGGGAACGCCGGTCATCACCGCGAGCAGGAAGCCTGCCGCCGCCGTCGTTACGCAAGCGCGTGACAGGGCCGCCAGCGGCAGGGCGCGCCAGGCACCCAGCATGCGCAGGTCCAGGATCAATATCGCGCCAAACAGGATTGCGATGCCGAGAATGTGCCCCAGATTGACGATGCCATAGGTCCAGACACCGGTCTCCCGCATCGCATGGCCAAGACGCGACGCTTCCAGCCAGCGCAGAAAAAGACCGATGTCGGAACTGGCGGTAATTATTCGCGCTCGGGATAAACGTGGAACTGCCGGTCGCCATACTGGACGAAGATGGTCTTCATTTCATGGCGCTTGGCATCGAGGTTTTTGTTGCCGTGTACCGTAACGGTCGCGCCCACCGGAATTAATCCTTCGGCAAGGCCGGAGCGGGCGGCGCGGGCCGGCGGCGCCAAGGTGATGTCCCAGACATCGGCATCGACCTTCACCTTCATGGTGGCGTGCGGGCCCGACATCGAGACCCCCTGCACCACCGTGCCGGTCATGCTGGTGACTTCCTCAGCATTGCCGCCCCATCCGTGATGGGCGAAAGCCGGTGTCGCAACAACCATCGCCACGGCCGTGGCGCGTGCCAACCATGTCATGACCGTCTCCTATTTTTCGATGTTTTCCTTCGTCCTTCTTCCCTTGGGCGCGCGGGGCTTCGCTTCCGCGGCGGTGATGAATTCGAATGCGAGCTTGTCCTTCTCGCGGTCCAGCAGCACGCGCACCGTGCCGCCATCCTTCAGCTGGCCAAAAAGAATCTCGTCGGCGAGCGGCTTCTTGATGTTCTCCTGGATCACGCGCGCCAGCGGCCGGGCACCGAAGGCATCGTCATAACCCTTCTCGCCCAGCCAGCGAGTCGCCTCGGGCGTCAGGTCGAAGGTGATGTCGCGGTCGGCCAGCTGCGCTTCCAGTTCCAGCACGAACTTCTCCACCACCTTGTCGATGGTGCCGCGCGACAAGGGCGCGAAGGGAATGATCGCATCCAGGCGGTTGCGGAATTCCGGCGTGAACAGCTTCTTGATCGCTTCCTCGTCCTCGCCCTCGCGCTTGCCGCGGCCGAAGCCGATGGCTTCCTTGGCGGCGTCGGAGGCGCCCGCATTGGTGGTCATGATCAGGACCACATTGCGGAAGTCGATCTTCTTGCCGTTATGATCGGTGAGCTTGCCGTGGTCCATCACCTGCAACAGGATGTTGAACAGGTCGCCATGCGCCTTCTCGATCTCGTCGAGCAGCAGCACGCAATGGGGATGCTGATCGACCCCGTCGGTCAAAAGTCCGCCCTGGTCGAAGCCGACATAGCCCGGCGGCGCGCCGATCAGCCGGCTGACGGTGTGGCGCTCCATATATTCGCTCATGTCGAAGCGCAGGAATTCCACGCCCATGATGCTGGCGAGCTGCTTGGCGACCTCGGTCTTGCCCACGCCGGTGGGTCCGGAGAAGAGATAGGAGCCGATGGGCTTTTCCGGCTGGCGCAAACCGGCGCGCGCCAGCTTGATGGCGCTGGAAAGCGCTTGAATCGCCTTGTCCTGGCCATAGACCACCCGGGCCAGATCGCTTTCCAGCGACTTGAGCGCTTCGGTGTCGTCCTTGGAGACGGATTTGGACGGGATGCGCGCCATCTTGGCGATGACATCCTCCACTTCCTTGACCCCGATCACCTTCTTGCGCCGGCTTTCGGGCAGGAGCATCTGCGAGGCGCCCACTTCGTCGATCACGTCGATCGCCTTGTCGGGCAGCTTGCGGTCGTTGATGTATTTTGCCGACAATTCCACCGCCGCCTTCACCGCGTCGGCGGTGTAGCGGACTTTGTGATACTCCTCGAAATAGGACTTGATCCCCATCAGGATCTTGACCGAGTCCGCCATCGTCGGCTCGACCACGTCGATCTTCTGAAACCGGCGCACCAGGGCACGGTCCTTCTCGAAATACTGGCGGTATTCCTTGTAGGTGGTCGACCCGATGCAGCGCAGGATGCCCGCCGCCAGGGCCGGCTTCAGCAGATTGGAGGCATCCATCGCCCCGCCCGATGTCGCGCCGGCGCCGATCACGGTGTGAATTTCGTCGATGAAGAGGATGGCGCCCTTCACGCCCTCCAGTTCCTTGACCACGGTCTTGAGCCGCTCCTCGAAATCGCCGCGATAGCGGGTGCCGGCGATCAGCGAGCCCATGTCGAGGGAATAGATCACCGAGCCGCGCAGCACTTCGGGCACTTCGTTGTTCACGATCTTGCGCGCCAGGCCTTCGGCGATGGCGGTCTTGCCCACGCCGGGATCGCCCACGAACAGCGGGTTGTTCTTCTGGCGCCGGCACAGGATCTGGATGGTGCGCTCGACTTCGGCGGCGCGCCCGATCAGGGGATCGACGCGGCCGGACTTGGCCTTTTCGTTGAGATTGACGCAATAGGCTTCCAGCGCGTCGGTGCCCTGCTTGTTGGGCTTTTCGGGCTCGTCGTCATCATCGGCGCCGCGCGCGGGCTTGGGCTGGCTCATGCCCGGCCGCTTGGCGATGCCGTGGCTGATATAACTCACCGCGTCCAGCCGGTTCATGTTCTGCTCGTGCAGGAAATAGACCGCGTGGCTTTCCCGTTCGGTGAAGAGCGCGACCAGGACATTGGCGCCGGTGACTTCGTCGCGGCCGGAATTCTGCACATGCAGGACGGCGCGCTGCACCACGCGCTGGAAGCCGGTGGTGGGCTTGGCCTCCTCCCCGTCCTCGATCACCAGCGTGACGAGTTCCTCGTCGACGTATTTGAGTACCGCGCGGCGCAGCGCCTCGATGTCGACATTGCAGGCCTTCATCACCTGCCCGGCGTCGGCATCGTCCATCAGGGCCAGCAGGAGATGTTCCAGCGTGGCATATTCGTGATGCCGGTCGCTGGCCAGCTTGATGGCATGGTGCAGCGCCTGCTCTAGACTACGCGACAAGGACGGCATCACTCTTTCTCCATCGTGCACTGTAGAGGATGTTGATGCCGGCGCGAAAATTCAATGACCTGGGCCACCTTGGTTTCGGCGACCTCGAACGTGAAGACGCCGCAAATGCCCACGCCATGGCGGTGGACATGCAGCATCACCTCGACCGCGTCCTCGCGGCTCTTGGCGAAGAATTTTTCCAGAATGTGAACGACGAACTCCATCGGCGTGTAATCGTCGTTCAGCAACAGGACCTTATAGAGCGACGGTTTCTTGGTCTTGGTGCGCGTGCGGGTGACGACGCCGGAACCGGTTCCATCGCCCTTGCCGTTGTTGCTGCCGTCACCGCTGTCGCGCACGATATCCACGTCCCTGGCGCAAGGATCGGTCCCCGCGCCGCGCCAGCCTAAGCCAAAATCTCTTTTGGGTTAAACAAAAAGGCCCGGGAGCTTATCCCCGGGCCTTTCCATATTTGATGGCGTCACGCCGATTTCAAGCGGCGGTATTGGCCTGCACGACATTCACCCAGGCCTGCGCGCGGCCCTTGAGCGGCGCGAAGCTGTCCTTCGCCGTGCCGGTGAGAAGCTGGTTGAAGCGGGAAAGTTCCGCCACATAATTCTCGAAAGCGGCTTTGGCGTAGCCGGTCTGGACTTCGATCGCCTCATGCACGGATTTGGCGCCAACGAGCGCCTTGCCCGCCGCGATGCTCTCTTCCAGCGACTGCTTGGCGTAGGAATAGACTTCGTTGTGCAGCGTTTCGGCGGCCTTGCCGGCGACCGTCGCCGATTGGATCAGGGCTTCGGCGGTATCCTTGCCGTAGCCGACAATGTTGTCATAGCTGGCGATTGCCCGGTCGAAGCCCGCCTTCAGGGCGTCGGCACCGGCGTTGAAATTGATCTCGGCCGTGGCGAATTCGGCGGCCGTCTCTGCCTTGGTCATCTGTCATACCTTTCATGGTTCAGGTCATGTCCGGCACGCCCCGGATCTCCGGCGGCCTGTTGCACTGCAACATGACCTATATGCGCCTCGCCGACCCTATCGTCAAGATGGATTTGCTGCATCGCAACAAAAAAATGCAAAAGCTGGTATCCCGCCGATTTTCGATCTAAATGGCCGTAAAATAACGCTGATTCGTCATTCCTCCTTGCAAGGCGTGACACAATTTGGTTTTTTGGCGGCAGATGGCGCTGCTTTGAGGGTTTCGGGTTGGCTGGCGTGAGGAAATGGTGGGTCCTCTTGGGAATCGCTCTGGCGGCTGCCGGATTGATTTTCGGCACCCCGGCCGAAGCCGCGACCCGCCATCGCCAGCACGCCACGTCAACCCACAAGGCCAAACCCGCCCGCAAGGCCGCCCCAATGCGGGGGAGCGCCACCGATCCGGCCAAGGATGCCGCCCTGATCATTGACGGCGCCACGGGTAAAATTCTCTACGCCCGCAACGAAACGGCCGAGCGCCATCCCGCCTCGCTCACGAAAATGATGACGCTCTACATGCTGTTCGAAGCCCTGAAGGCGGGCAAGATCACCATGCAGACGCCCATGCCGGTGTCGCGCCATGCCGCCGAGCAAAAGCCCACCAAGCTCTATTTGAAGCGCGGCGAAAGCATCACCGTCGACACCGCCATCCAGGCCATCGTCATCCGCTCGGCGAACGATGTGGCGGTGGTGATCGCCGAGGCGCTGGGCGGCACGGAGCTGCATTTCGCCCAGATGATGACGGAAAAGGCGCGCGCGCTGGGCATGCGCGAGACCTATTATCACAACGCTTCCGGCCTGCCCGATCCGCTGCAGATCACCACCGCGATGGATCTTTCCGTGCTGGCGCGGCATCTGGCTTACGATTTTCCCCAATATTATCACTACTTCGCGCTGCCGGGCTTCAAGTACAAAGGGACCTATTATCCCACCCATGACAATCTGATCGGCCGCTATCCGGGCGCGGACGGAATCAAGACCGGCTTCACCGTCGCCAGCGGTTTCAACCTCACCTCCTCGGTGGTGCGCGGCGGCGTCCATATCATCGGCATCGTGATGGGCGGCCGCACGGCGGTGCGCCGCGACATGGAAATGACCCGCCTTCTCGACAGCGCCTTCGCGCAGATCGAAAGCAATCCCGCCCTGGTCGCCCGCCGGCCCGTGCCCTGGACCGCGGTGGCCGATGCCGGGCAATGGCAGCCCGCCGTGGCCGGCTTCACCTTGCCCAGCGCCGCCCAGCCCTCGCAGAGCGCACAATTCGCCGCCCTCTCCGCCGTGCCCCCGGTCTCCGATACCGAAGACGAAGACGTCGCCGAATCGCGCCGCGCCCCGGATGAGAATTTCCAGAACCTGCATTCCCAGGCGCCACAATTGGCCTCGATCGCGTCTCCTCCCATGCCCCGTCCGGACAGGTCCGGGGAGACTCAGGGCAAGCCGGTCACCGTCGCGGTTCTGCCCAAGATCCGGCCTTCGCTGCAGAGCGATCCTGGCGAAGGCGATCTGGACCTGGCCGAATCCGCTGTGCCGGGGCACAACTGGACCATCCAGATCGGCGCCTATGCCGACAAGGCGTTCGCGAAGGCGCAGCTCGATGCCTATGCGCAGAAATCCATGGACGTTCTGGGCAAGGCGGCCCGGCTGGTGGTCCCCTTCCAGTCCAGCGACGGGCACACCATGTACCGCGCCCGCTTCGGGCTTTTCGCCGAACGCAAGGCGCGCGAGGTCTGCGACCGGCTGACCCAGCGCGGCCAGACTTGTTTTGCGGCGGTTGCGGCCCGCTGATCGCGTGGCGGCTGACGCCTAGAGCAATCCCAGAGCGGCCAATTCACGCTTCAGATTTTCCGGCAAATTCTTGGCGCCTTTGATCTCGGCGATATCCGGCGGCGCCTCTTTCGCTTCGAGATAGCGCCAGCCCTGGAACGCCCGCCTGGGGCGCGGGCGCACTGGTACCAGCACCTTGTCGTAGACCAGCCCGCAATGCGGCACGCCATTCTTCGTCACTTCGCGCAACTCCAAAAGCGTCTGGCGCGCCATCACCTGCCCCTTGATCACCCAATAGAGCGAGCCGCCACTGAGCAATTCCTCCGCGCGTTTGGGCATCTGCCGGGTGATGTGAATCAGCTCGGACTTCTGTCCCTTGGCGCGCTTTTCCTTCAAGCGCTTCTTCTGCCAATCCGCCAATTCCTGAAGGGAATCGACACCGACGCAAAGTTTGATCAGATGCAGCATGAAATGGCTTTGACCGCTGTTCCGGCTGCAGCAAAGAAAACCCGGCATGGCCCGTCAAGGACAGCGGATCGCGCGCGACCGAAAAGATGGGGATGAAAAACCCGTTTCGCCTAACCGGCGCAGCATTGTTCCATGCCGTCCATATGTGCCCTGTCGTCCGAAGGCTGCGGCAGATCGGAAACATCGGATTTCAGCCTGCTGTGAACCTCGGCGCCCCGCGTCAAGGTCACGCTGACCGGGCAGCGATCGCCGATTTCCATCAGCCTGGCCCGTTCGGCCTCGCCCAGCGGCCCCTCCAGGATCACCTCCACATCGAAAATATCCTTGGCATCCAGGGCGGCGCGCCGGTGGCGTACCGCGACTTCGACGTGGCTGAGCGGCCACTTCTTGCGGTCGGCATAAAGCCGGATCGTCATGGTCTTGCAGGCGCCCAAGGCCGCGCTCAGGAGATCGTAGGGGTTGGGGCCCGAACCGAGCCCGCCGGCCTCCACCGGCTCATCGATCAGGAGGGCGGCGCGGCCGACCCGCGCCTCGACCTGGTAACGCCCAAGGCCCGTTTCGGCCACGCGGGTGACATCACCTTCGGAGTTGGCGCTCATCGTGAACCTCCTTATGCCGGCCACAAAGCATAGCAAACAAAGGGAGCCCGCCGAATGCGGACTCCCTTGGCAAGGGCCGGTCGCGTCATCAGCGGCTGGCGTCGACTTTCTTGACCGCCACGAACTCGATTTCCACCAACGCGCCCAACTTCACAAGATTGGCTGCCTGAATGGTGGCGCGGGCCGGCTTGTTGGGTTGCGCGGACGTGCCGAAGAACGTCATCCAGGTCGCGTTCATGGCGGCGGCGTTCATCTTGCCGCCATTCATGGGATCCGCCGCCAGATAGACGCGCGCCTGCACGACATCGCCGAAGGTGAGGCCCAGCTTGTCCATCTTGGCTTTGAGCCCTTCCAGGGTGGTGCGGGTCTGGGTGGCGGTGTCGCCAAAGCTTTCGATCGAATCCTTGGGAGCGCCCGGATCGGTCACCGTCGGACCGCTGCCGCTGATGTAATAAATGGCGTAGCCCGGCGGCACGACGACAGAACTGGCGAAAGGCGAATCCGGGTTTTCCTGGTTGTGGATAACGCTTTGCGCCGCGGCATGGCCGGTAAAGCCGAACGCCGCGACGATGCTCGCGGCAAGAAACGATCTGAAAACCGTCATGAATCGATCTCCCCTGGTTGGCGGAACAGGCTCAGTTCCTCCGCAATTTGTGCAGACGGCCCGAAAGGGAGCAAGGCGGCGCCGGAACCGGCATTTACTAACAATGCAAGATTTCGAAGGGCCCGGACCCGCCGTCATGCAGAATTAAGGCCGGGCGATTAAGAATCCGGCCTGCGTGCCAAACCACGAAAGACCATAGAGCCATGACCACGGGAAAGGCCTTGCTGTTTGCCCTGGCGCTCCTCACCGCCCAGGCTCCGGGCGCCTTGGCGGCAGGCCCGCAAGACGCGGTCGGCCGTTTCGCGGTACATGCCGACACCGCGATGCCGGCCCGCACCATCAGCTTCGGCCAGGTTTTTCTTCCCGGTACCGTCCGGCGCGAGGAAGCCCTGCAGGTCCTTCTCGACGGCAAGCCGACGGCCACGCAGGTCGATCCCAAGGCCTTCAATGCCGACGGATCGGTCCGTCATGCCGTCATGACCATCGAACTCCCCAAGATGGGATCGGGCCAAGCGTTCGACGCGACGATCGTCAAGGGTACGGCAGGCGCGCCAGCGCCGGCCCCGATGCCGAATGCCGCCGCCGTGCCCGCGCTGGAGGTGAGCCTTGCTATCAAGGGACAGAACAACGCAGTTCAAAACGTCACGGTGAATCTTCCCGCCATCGCCGCCAATCCCCAGAATGCCGTGCCAGGCTCCTGGATCAACGGGCCGCTGGCGCAAGAGCGGCGCTACAGAACGGACGTCAACAACCGCCTCCAGATCCTTTTCGACGTTTTCGTGCCCAAGAATGGCCCGGCGCGTGTCGATGTGATCTTTCACAATGACTGGACCGGAATCCGGAACGAAGACAATGTGGATTACGACGTGGAGATGCGTCTTGCCGGCGCGCCCGTCTTCCAGGCACGCGGCGTTCATCAATACACATTCTCGACCTGGCATCACCTGATCTGGACCGACGGCAAGCCCTCTGTTCGCGTCGTCGCCGATCTCGCGACGCTGGGGGAAGCGGCCGCGGTGCCGCGCTATCAGACCGACTTCGCCATCGCGCGCGAGATCGCAAGCAAAGCGGTCGATGCCGGCAACGATGTCAGCGACAAGCCCATGCAGTCGGGCATGATCGATCACCACATGCCCGATGCCGGTGGTCGCTGGGACATCGGCCCGCTGCCGACCTGGGCGGTGATCGACCTGATGAAAAGTAATGAAGCGACGCGCAAGCTTCTGATGGCCAATGCGGATGCCGCCGGCGCGGTGCCGTGGCACCTGCGCGACCGCAAGACCGGGCTGCCGCTCACCATCGACGCCCATCCCGGCACCTGGCTCGATTCGCGGGGCGAAGGGACCGTCAAAGAGGGAGTGCTGCCGGAAGTCTTCCAGGGCGAAAATCACGGCTGGACGCTGGACGACGCGCACCA
>JAFKFF010000100.1 GCA_017307315.1 Alphaproteobacteria bacterium | reverse complement strand
GTGCGCCTAGGCTCAGGCTTTCTTCCCCCGTGGCCGAAGGCCTGACGGGGGAAGATGTCTTCCGAAGGCTTGCCTGAGGAAGACAGATGGGGGCAATTAGGAAGGAAAAGATCCGGCGCGTTTCGGAATCGCCATCGCGGGGCCGTCGCTCCAGACATGAGTCAGAGGCACGCCGTTCTTCTCGATGAAGGCGGCGGCGGTTTCATAGCCCTCGCGAATCGCCTGGTCGAACTTCTTCCAGTCGCGCAGGCCGATCGAGGGCATGGGCGGCTCGATCAGATAATCGGCCTGCTCGCGCACGATGCGGCGCTGGGCCTCCGAACCCACCGTCCCCGAGCGCATCAGGATCGACACGATCGAGGGATGGCCCTTCATGCGGTTCTTGATCAGCCAGCGCCAGGGTTTTTCGCCGTAATTTTCCTCCCGCGCCTGCAGGTCGATCTCGCCGGTGATGTCGCAGGCGATGATGGGCCCGGCGCCGATGGCGTGCTCGCGCATCACGTCCACCGGCAGATTGTTCATCACCCCGCCATCGACCAGAAGATGGCCGTGATGGATCACCGGCGGCAGGATGCCGGGCAGCGCCACGCTGGCGCGCAAGGCCCGCCACAGGGGCCCCGCGCGGTGCTCATGGATCCGCCCGGTGGTGAGGTCGGATGAAACGCAGAAGAACGGCTTGGGCAGCTCCTCGATGCGGGTGTCGCCGAAATTGGCCTTGAGCATCCGGCTCGCCTTGCGCCCGCGCAACAACGCGATCAAAGGCAGGGTGTAATCGTCGAGCGGATTGTTGGTGACGAACACCGACCGCATGCGGTCGGTCAGTTCCTCGACGCCCCATTCATGCGCCAGGCCCGAGGCGATGATCGCCCCGATCGACGTGCCGCCCAGATGGTCGAACGGCACTTCCGCTTCCATCAGCGCCTTGATGACGCCGATATGGGCGAAGCCCCGCGCCCCGCCGCCCGCCAGCACCAGCCCCACCGCGCGTCCGGCGATGAAGCGCGCCAGCCGGTGCACGTCGGCGGTGTTGTTGGCGCGGATATGGTGGTGGGATTCGAACAGGCCCGAGCGGAGCGAGAAATGTTCCGGCAGGCCCGCCTTCGAGCCCACCGGGTGCAGCAGCAGAAGTTCGGGAAGCCCGCTCGCCCGCTCCTTGAATGCGGGAAGATCGAGCGGCCTCAGCGGCAAAGGCTGATCGGCGCGCGCCAAAAGAAAGATGCGGTCGGCCTGGCGCAGACATTGATGGGTCCAGGCGCTGTCGGGCGCGTCGCCGCGATAGAAGACCACGTCATGCGCCGCCTCGAAGCTGTTGAACCATTCCGCGCTCTGCTCGCTGGCGCTGATGTCCAGCACGGCGGCGCGGCTTCCCATTTCCACCAGCGCATTGGCGATGCGGTGCGCGACGGGGGCCGCTTCCAAATGATCCTGCAGCGGCACGATGGCGAAGGTCTTGGAGCGCGCGCCGTCGCCGCCGCTGCGGTTGGCGGCCGCCAGCCGCTTCACCAAGACCCGCATCAGATTGACCATCACCTTGGGATGGCGGGCGATCAGGGCTTCGAATCCGTCCGCGCTGATGCGCAGCAATTCGGTGTCGCGCAGCGCCACCAGCTGGGCGCTGTGGCCGTGATCGCGGGCGATCAAGGACATCTCGCCCACCGTCTCGCCGGCCGGCACATGCGCCACCATGCGGCGCTGGCCTTGGGCATCGGCGACGAAGACGCCCAGCGAACCCGTCACCACCAGGAACAGGGCCGCGTCATTGTCGCCTTCCCGGTCGAGCAGCATGCCGCCGGGCAGCCCGAACCAGTTGGCCTCGGCGAGCAGGGTCTTGAGGGCGCCATCGCCGACACTTTCCAGAAGCGCGAACCCCTGGAGCCTTTCGCGCAATTCTTCGGGATAGACGGTCTGCTGTCCGATGCGGAAGGAAGAAAGAAACGGCATGGCCCGTTCTATCACCAAGCCGTCCAGCCACCATCAATGTTGAGGGCGGCGCCGGTCATGTAGCTGGACGCGGGCGAGGCCAGGAACAGAAGCGGTCCGCCGATCTCGCGCGCCTGGCCCAGACGCCCCAGCATGGTGCGGCCCGACAGGCTAGCCGCCAGGTCCGCGTCGATCCGGGCGGGGAAAGGACCCGGCACCAGAGCGTTGACGCGGATCCCGTCCGGCCCCAGTTCGGCGGCAAGGTGACGGGTCAGTTGCAGCAGTCCCGCCTTGGCGGGGCCGTAATGGAACGGGCTCTGATTCTCGCGCGCGGGATAGAGGCGCCCATCAGGCGCGACCTGTCCGTACATGGACGCGATGTTGACGATGCTGGCATCGCCCGCCGCGGCCACAGCCGCCTGCAGCGCCGGCCGCGCGGCGCGGGCCGCTTCGAACGCAGCGGTGACGGCGCTGGCATAGGTCGCGGCGAAATCTTCCGGCGCAAGGTTCGCGAAACTTTTCACCTGCATCGAGACGGCATTGTTGACCAGGATATCGAGGCGCGGCAGGCTGGCGAAAAAGGCGCGAACCGCGGCCGGATTCCCCACATCGAAGGCCGCGCGCGCCACCGAAAGACCTTCCGCGCGCAGGGCCGCTTCGAATTGGGCGAGTTTCGCTTCGTCCCGGCCGTTGACGATCACATGCGCCCCCGCCTCGGCCAGCGCCCGCGTCATGGCTTGCCCCAGATGCCCGCGCGCGGCGGAAACGAAGGCGATGCGGCCGTCGAGGCGGAAGGTTTCCGGCAATGTGTTCGCGGCCATGCAAAGCCTCACAAAGGCCCGCCGTCATCGCATTCGCTTGGTAAAAAAGCGATTTACGCTGCAGCGCAGCAAATCGCGCCGCCATGCCGCCCCCCGCCCTATTGGAAACAGAGGTTCGCCACATTAAGGTTGCAATAACCCCATACTTCTTCAGCGAGTTCGAGGGGCGTTTCCGCGCGGCGCGACCATGCCGCCCAATCAAAGGGAATTCTTGAATATGTTGAGCAAATCGTTCCGCGCTCCTTTGACGGCTGCGCTCTTTGCCGCGTCCGTGGCGCTGCTGGCCTCTCCGGCCGCCGCCGCGCCGTCCCTCACCCGTGGCGTCAACAACGCTCTGGCCGAAGCCCAGAAGGCCAGCAATGCCGGCGACACCGCCGCCGCCACCGCCGCCATCGAAAAGGCGCGCGGCGTCAGTGGCAAGTCCGACTATGACGATTACATGATCAACTCCGTCGCCGTGACCGTCGCGGTCAAGGCCCAGGACCTGGCGGCCGCCGCCACGGCCGCCGAAGCCGCCGCCGATTCGCCGGAGGCGACCCTGCGCACCGCCCTGATCCTGGCCAACAACCAGAAGCATTTCGACAAGTCGGTCGTCTATGCCAAGGCCCTGGCGGCCACCAATCCGACCGATCAGACCAGCGAGACCGCGATCATCCAGGCCTATTACTTCGCCAAGGACTATCCGGACGCCACCGCCGCGATCCAGAAGCGCATCGATGCCGATAAAGCCGCGGGCAAGCCCGTCGACCGCCAGACCATGCAGATGCTGCTCGACATCAAGGTGGCGCAGAAGGACGAAGCCGGCGCCGAACAGATCCTGGAACAGCTCGTCGCCACCTATAACGATCCGGCCGACTGGACGCAGATGATCGACGTCGCGATCTCCTCCAAGGGCATCCGCGACGTGGAAGTGATCTGGCTGGGCCGCCTGCTCTTCGCTTCAGGCGCCAAGCCGTCGCAGCAGGACGTCAATCTCTATGGCTCGACTTCCAGCCGCCTGACCTTCTTCGGCGACGCGCAGGTGGCGCAGCAGCATGGCGGCACCGGTTATCCGGACCCCAGCCCGCGCGCCGAAGCCGACAAGAAGACCATCCAGGCGCAGATCACCGCCGCCCAGAAGCAGAACGGCAATTACAGCGCCAAGCTGTCGGAAGCGCTCTACAGCTACGGCATGTATTCGGAAGCCGAAGCCACCGCCAAGCTCGCCATGAGCAAGGGCGGCGCCGCCGATCCCACCGAAGCGCCGATGGTGCTGGGCCAGTCGCTGCTGGCGCAGGGCAAGTATGACGACGCCATCGCCGCCTTCGGGCAGGTGCAGGGTGGCGGCCCCGCCACCGCGCGCATCACCCGCCTGTGGGTGGCGCTCGCCAACATCAAGAAGAACCCGCCCGCGCCGCCGGCAACCGCCGCGGCGGCACCCGCGCAGCAGTAAGCGGGAAAAGACCAACAGGCGGGACGCGAGCATCGTGTCCCGCCTTTTTTTCTGTCTCCAACGTCGCGGGCCGCGGCCATGACCCTCCTGTTCGGTTTCGCGCCCTTCATCCTCTTCGCCGCCCTGTCGCGCCTCTCCGCCGATCTGGCGCTATGGCTGGCCTTCGCTTCGGCCTTCGTCGTCACCATTCGCGATTTCGTGGAAAGCCCGACTTTGCGCCTTCTCGACGGCGCCAGCCTGGCGCTGTTCGGGATTCTGGCGCTGTGGCGCGGCTTCGTCGCCCCCGAGCTTTCGCTGCCGGCGGTCCGCGCCTTTGCCGATATCGTTTTATGCCTGGTGATCCTGGTTTCGCTGCTCAGGCGCCGGCCCTTCTCCTCGCCATATATCGCGCGCGATGCGAAGGATTGGCCGGCGCCGCTTTTCCTGCGCGTCAACCAGATGGTGTCGCTGGCCTGGGGCCTGGCCTTCGCCGTCATGGCGCTGGCCGACGGCGCGGTGACGTTCCTCGCCGCCTCCTTCTATGTCGGCATCGCCGCGAATGTGGTGGCGCTTGCCCTCGCCATCACCTTCACCTTGCGCTACCCCGTGCTGGCGGCGGAGCGGCTAGCGCGATAACCTTGTCAGCCGCGCAAGGAGATTTCCCATGAAGCAGGCCGTCATCGTCTCCGCCGCGCGCACCGGCCTTGCCAAATCCGTGCGCGGCGGCTTCAACCAGACTCACGGCGCGGTGATGGGCGGCCATGCCGTCAAGCATGCCATCGCCCGGGCCGGCATCGAGCCCGGCGAGGTCGAAGACGTCTTCATGGGCTGCGGCATGCCCGAAGGCGCGACCGGCAACAATATCGCCCGCGAGTCCGCGATCTGGGCGGGCTGCCCGGTGAGCACGGCGGGCGTCACCATCAACCGCTATTGTTCTTCCGGCCTGCAGGCGATCGCCATGGCGGCGCAGCAGATCATGACCGACGGTACCGACATCGCGGTGGGCTCGGGCGTCGAATCCATCTCCCTGGTGCAGATGGGGGGCATCAATCTCAGCCATTTCACCGAAGAGCATCTGCTCAAAGTCAAGCCCGCCTTGTGGATGTCGATGATCGAGACCGCCGAAATCGTGGCGGAACGCTATGGCATCAGCCGCGAGCGGGCCGATCAATATGCGCTGGAAAGCCAGAAGCGCACCGCGGCGGCGCAAGCCGCGGGCCGCTTCAACGACGAGATCGTGCCCCTCACCGTGCAGATGAAGAAGATCGACAAGGCCAGCGGCACCGAAAGCATGGTCGAGACGACAGTGTCGCGCGACGAATGCAACCGGCCCGACACGACCTTGGAAGGGCTTGCCGCCCTCAAGCCCGTGCATATGGGCGGCCAGCAGGTGGCGCAGGGCAAATACGTCACCGCCGGCAACGCGTCGCAATTCGCGGACGGCGCCGCCGCCTGCGTTCTGATGAGCGAGGAACTGGCGGCGAAGAAAGGCCTCAAGCCGCTCGGCATCTTCAAGGGCTTCGCGGTGGCGGGGGTGGAGCCGGAGGAAATGGGCATCGGCCCGGCGCTGGCGGTGCCGCGGCTTTTAAAGCGCCATGGCCTCAAGCCCGACGATATCGATCTGTGGGAGCTGAACGAAGCCTTCGCCTGCCAGGTTCTCTACTGCATGGACAAGCTGGGCATCCCGCACGAGACGCTGAATGTCGATGGCGGCTCGATCTCCATCGGCCATCCCTACGGTATGTCGGGCGCGCGCATGACGGGGCATCTGCTTATCGAAGGGCGCCGCCGCAAGGCCAAATATGGCGTCGTCACCATGTGCATCGGCGGCGGCATGGGCGCGGCGGGCCTGTTCGAGATTCTGCCCTGACCGCATGATGCGCCTTGCCATCCTTGTTCTGGCTTTCGCGGCGCTGGCCGGTTGCGCCAGCGTCGCACCAAAACCGCCGCCGGTGCCCGACCCGCAAACCCAGATGGAGCCTCTGGCGCTGCGCATCGCCATCCTGGTGGAAGAACAGCGGCACAAGCTCGATCCCAAAGCCAAGGCGCTGGCGATCGATCCGGAACTGACCAAGATCGCCCTGGCGCGCGCCCGCGACATGGCGGCGAAGAATTACCTCGCCCATGCCGCGCCCAATGGCGACACGTCCGCGTCGCTGCTCATGGCGGACGACGCCAAATGGCAAGGACTTCTGGGCGAAAATCTCGCCGCCCAGCATTACCGCAAGGAAAGCGGCGTCGATGCCACCCAGTTCGCGGCCCGCTTCCTCGAGGAATGGATGAAAAGCGCGCCGCACCGCGACAATCTCGCTTATCCGGCTTATGACCGCACCGGCGTCGGCGCGGCGGTCAATGGCGACACCGTCTATGTCGCACAGCTGTTCGCCAGCGACATGGGACTGAAGCCGCCGGCCGATGATGACGGCCCCAACCGGGTGACCAGCTATGCCAGCCCCATGGCAGCGCAAAAAGATTCCCGGCCCCCGCCCCCGGTCCGCCTGCGCGGCTCGCAGGGGTTGAATTAACTCCGGCCCCCCTCCGGCCTTCGCAGCTTTGCTTTTGGCGCTCCGGCTCATGCCTACGCGCCTGCAAGCGCTGCTACGGCCACCTCCCCCGTCAGCGCGCTTACGCGCGCATGGGGGAGGATGGCCTCGGCCCGCTTCAACATGCGCTTCGCGCGCTGGATGGGTGGGGCTGGGCAGACTGCAACAAACGCCCTATCGCCCTGGTCGAGAATTTCTCCCCCCGTTGGGCGAAGCCCATGACGGGGGAAGATGTCTTCCGAAGACTTGCCTGAGGAAGACAGATGGGGGTCAAGAAGAGTCTTCGCTAACCACCTGTTAAGCCTGTTGGCCAACAATCTGTGTATGGTTAAGCGTTCGCCCCCTGTTGCCGACGTTTCGGTGAGTCAACGTTCCTTTACACTATATCTTGGCCCATTTACCTTCTATAGCGGGCCGCTGGTGCGGGTGATTCGAGATGCGCGCAGAACTTCCCTGGAACGTGGCCGGCATCCCGCCAGAGGCTCGGGAAGCCGCGCGGGCCGCGGCCCGGCGGGAAGGATTGTCGGTCGGGGAATGGCTGACCCGGCGCATCCTCAGAACCCTGTCGGATGCCGGCGAGGCGCCCATGCCGTTTGACCGCGCCGCTTTCGAACGTCATTCCGCCGACCGGCCGGGCCTGGACCCTTGGGGGCTGCCCCTCTCGGCAGCCAGCCGCCGCGAAACCGAAGACATGCTGGCCCGGGTCAGCCGCTCGGAAGCCGAATCCTCCGAATCCTACCGCCGCATCGAAGACCAGCTGCGCAATGTGAGCCGCCGGCTGGACAGCGCCGAGCGCAGCCAGTCCGAGAACAACCGCGCCGCCTCCAAGGCGGCGAGCGAAATCAACATCGCCAACCGCGAGCAGGCCCAGGCCTTCGACCAGCTCGGCGGCCATGTGATGAGCCTGTCCGAGCGCCTGGAGCGGCTGGAACGCAGCGCACACCAGGATGGATTGAAGGATGCGGTCAAAGGCCTGCATCAGGGCCTGTCGCGGCTCGCCGACCAGATCGGGCAGACCGCCAGCCAGTCCGAGACTCAGGTCTCCACCTTGACCGGCAATCTGGAACAGCTCGCCATCCGCCTGGGCCAGGCGCGCGCCGATGCCGAAAATGCCACCCGCGCCCTGGAAGCCCGGATCGCCGGCATCGAGGGCTCGCTGCAATTCACCGCGACCTCGCTGGAGCATATCCAGGAGCGCGTCGACACCCAGACCAACAACCGCGCCCACGATCTGGCGGATTTGCAAAAGCGCGAAGCCCGCAACCAGGGCGCGCTCGACCGGATCGAGGAACGCATCGCCCGGCTGGAGGCCAAGGGTCCCGATCCGGTGATGGAACGCCGGCTGGACAATGTGGAGCGGGCCCTGTCCGGCATCGTCGCGCGGCTGGAAACCTCCGATCCCGCGCTGGCCGACACCTTGCGCCAGGTTCATGCGCGCCTGGACGAGGTGGAAAAGAACCACAAGCAGATGGTGGCGGAGTTGCGCGCCCATCGCGCACCGGCAGAGGAAGTCCCCGAGCCGGCGACGGATGCGCCGCCCTTCGCGCCGTCCGCTTTCGAAGCGGTTTCGGCCTTCGACGCGCCCGTCGAGGAGCCTTTCACAACCGAAGCCTTCCCGGCATCGGACGCCGCCGCATTCGAACCCGTCGCCGTCGAGGCGCCGCCTTTCACCGAGACACAGGACGCGGATCCGGCGGCCGCGCCGCACGAGGCGCTGGATTTCTCGCCCGACGCATTCCCCGCCGATCCTTTCGCGCCGGAAACCGTCGCCCATCCCGATTTCGCCGAAGACGCTTTCACCGAAAACAACGACATGCCGCAGGAGCTGGTCGAAGCGCTCGACCAGCCCATTCCCGCCGACGATAATTTCCTCAGCGCGGCGCGCCGTTCCGCCCGCGCGGCATCCGCGGCCGAAGCCGAGCGCGGCGTGCAAGGTTTCCGCTGGGCGCGTGCTTCCGCCGCCGACGCCGCGGACAAGACCAGCCCCCGTTTCGTCGGCATCCTGGTCACCGTCTTCATCGCGCTTCTGATCGCCGCCGCGGTGCTTCTGTTCAACCAGCGCAACGCCAGCCGCGCGCCGCAGACCTTGCCACGCGCCAGCGGCACGATCACGCCGCGCACCGTGGTGCGCCAGGCTCCGCCGGCAACGAACGCGCCATCCGCACCCGCGACGCCCTCCGCTTCCGAACCCAAGCCGGCCGCAACACCGAAAGCCGAAGCGCCCGCCGCTCCGGCGCCGGCTGTCACGCCCCAGGTCAGCCGCAACATCCCCCCTTCGACGGACAAGATCGCCGCCGCCGCCAATGCGGGCGATCCGGTGGCCGAAACCGTCATCGGCCTGAAATATCTCGACGGCCAGGGCATTCCCGCCGATCCGGTCCAGGCCGCGAAATGGCTGCAGAAGGCCGCCGATGCCGGACAGGCCGTCGCCCAATACCGCCTGGGCACCATGTATGAACGCGGCCAGGGCGTCACCGCCAACCCGGCCGCCGCCGCGAAATGGTATCGGGCGGCCGCCGATCTGGGGAACCGCAAGGCGATGCACAATCTCGCCGTCGCTTTCGCCGAAGGATCGACCGGCAAGAAGGACATGGCGGAATCGGCGCGCTGGTTCTCCAAGGCCGCGGCGCTGGGATTGTCGGATTCCCAATTCAACCTGGCGGTGCTGTACGAGCGCGGCGACGGCGTGCCGCAAAGCCTGATCGACGCCTACAAATGGTATTCGATCGCCGCCGCAGCGGGCGATGCGGAATCCAAGACACGGCTCGCGGTGCTTTCGACGCAATTGCCGGAAGCCGACCGCGCCGCCGCGATCCGCTCGGCGCAAGCGTTCAAGGCCGCGCCGCTCAACCGCGCCGCCAACGTGCCGCCGGAGGCCGCGGACGTCGCGGTGAAGTGATCCGAAAGGCGCGCATCCGCCTTTTCACGCGCCAATGGTTGACCCGTCGGACGGGCCCGCGCACATTCCGTCATCGCGGAGGGGTTCGCGACCTGTCTTGTTCTGACGGACCCGGTTTATGGAAATCTATCTGCCCATCGCGGAAATGTCGGTCCATTGGATCGTCATTCTCGGCATGGGCGTGGGCGTGGGATTTCTTTCCGGCCTGTTCGGCGTGGGCGGCGGCTTCCTCCTGACCCCGCTCCTGGTGTTCTACGGCATTCCCTCCGGCATCGCGGTGGCGACCACCCTCAGCCATATCACCGCCTCCTCCATTTCCGGCGCGGTGGCGCATTGGAAGCGGCGTTCCATCGACTTCAAGATGGCGGGCGTGATGATGGCGGGCGGTTTGGGCGGCACCGCCGTGGGCGTATGGCTGTTCGCCATCATGCGGCGCGCCGGCCAGATGGATCTGGTGGTCTCGCTCACCTATGTGCCGATGTTGGGCATCATCGGCGGCATCATGCTGAACGAAAGCCTCAAGACCTTGCGCGCCTGGCGCAGCGGTCATGCCCCGGCCCGCATCCATCCGGTCAATCATGTCTGGATTCACGGGCTGCCGCTCAAGGCGCGTTTCCGCCAATCCCGCCTCTATATCAGCGTCATCCCCCCGCTGGCGATCGGTTTCGTGGTGGGCGCGATGAGCGCGGTGATGGGCGTGGGCGGCGGCTTCATCATCGTTCCCGCCATGATCTATCTCCTGCGCATGCCCACCAATGTGGTGGTGGGCACCTCGCTGGTGCAGATCATCGGCGTCGCCATCGTCACCACCTTGCTGCAGGCCACCAACAATTATGCGGTGGACATCGTCCTGGCCGCGATCCTGGTGACGGGCGGGGTGGTCGGCGCCCAGTTCGGCGTGCGCGCCGGCGCCCGGCTCCGGGGCGAGCAGATCCGGCTGCTTCTGGCGCTTCTGGTGCTGGCGGTGGCGCTCAAGCTTCTCTGGGATCTTCTGGTCACGCCTGCCGACTTCTACAGCATCGGGGGCGTGTGATGCGGCGCGCGCTTTTCCTGGTCCTACTCCTGGCGGCGCAACCGGCATTCGCCGATCAGCTGGTTTCGGGCGTGAGTCAGGAACTGATCCAGATCACGTCCAACTATACCGGCAGCGACATCGTGGTGTTCGGCGCGGTGGAGGGCGAGCCGGGTCGCGACATGAGCCTGCCCAAGGACGTGGTGGTGGTGGTGCGCGGCCCCGAGACCGACATCACCGTGCGCCGCCGCGACCGTGTGGCGGGCATCTGGATCAATCACGACGCCGCCAAATTGTCGGGCATGCCGGCCTATTACTTCCTCGCCAGCACGCGGCCCTTGAAAGAGATCGCGCCGCCCGAAGCCCTGACCCATTACAATATCGGCCTGCAAAGCCTTCAGCCCGACTCGGTCCACAGTCACCATGATTACGAACCGTTCCGCCAGGCGGCGCTGCGGCACCTGACCAAAGACCGCCTCTACACCGAAGTCCCCGGCGGGGTGGAATTCCTCAGCGCGACCTTGTTCCGGGCCCATGTGCCGGTGCCCGCGGGCGTGGCGCGCGGGCAATACAAGGTCGAAGTCTATCTCTTCCGCGACGGCGACGTGGAGAGCGCGCAATCCACGCCGCTTTTCATCGACCAGACCGGCCTGGAACGCCGGCTCTACAATTTCGCCCACAACCAGCCGTTCGGCTATGGCCTCGCCGCGGTCGCGATGGCGGTGATCATGGGCTGGATTTCCTCGCTCCTCTTCCGCCGTTCCACCTGAGTGCGCGGGATGGCGTAGACCCGTTCCGCGCCCAGCATGAAGGCGTGAAAGCGCGCCCCGAACAGGCTCGCAATCGCCGGATCGCCGACATCCAGGCCACCGGTATAGGCGCCGAAAGACGGCAGCACGAGCCGGCGCGCGTCGCCGGCGAAGCAGCGCCGCCGCACGCCGCGGCCGAACCTGGTCACGGTGGCGGCGGGATGCAGGTGGCCCGCGATTTCACCCGGGGCGGCATCGGCCTGCGGCTCGTGCCGGAAAGTGAGACCGCTCTCATGCCATTCCGTCCGCACCGCGCCGCCCAACCAGGCGGGGGGGTGGGGATCGTGATTGCCGGTGATCCAGAGGAAATGCGCCTTGGCGGCCAGCGCTTCGAGCATGCCGCGCTCCTGCGCGCCCATCCGTTCGGCGGCGAACGGATCGTGAAAGGAATCGCCCAGGGCGATGATCCGCGCCGGGGCGCGGCGGCTCACCACCTCCGCCACCCGCAACAAGGTGGCGCGGGTGTCGTAGGGCGGCAGGAACTGGCGCCCCCGGGCATAGGAACTGCCCTTCTCGAAATGCAGGTCGGCGAAAATGAGGGTGCGGGTCTTCTCCCACCAGGCCGCGCCCGATCTGTCGAGCAGCAGGGTCTGGCCGTTCACCGTCAAGGAAAGATCAGTCCACACGCATCGCATCCGCAATCAGCGCGTCTTCATTCTCGCGCAAAATATCTTCTTCCACTTCGCCTCGCGCCACCATCTCGCGCGAGATCTCCAAAAGCGCGGGAGCGGCCAGGGGCGAAACCCGGGCCAGTTTGCGGGTCACGATTCGCGAGCGCACCCGGGCCAGCATATCGGAGAGCCGGGCGAGGTCGAGCAATCCGCTGCCCGCGTCGGCATAGGTCGCGCGCAGAAGGATATGGTCGGGCTCGTGCGCGCGCAGCACGTCATAGATCAGGTCGGACGAAAAAGTCACCTGCCGGCCGCTTTTTTCCTTGCCCGGCATCTTGCGCTCGATCAATCCGGCGATCACGGCGCAGTTCCGGAAGGTGCGCTTGTAGAGATTGCTGTCCGCCAGCCAGGCATCGAGATCGTCGCCCAGCATGTCCTCGTCGAACAGCTTGCCCATATCGAGTCCGCTCATGTCGCGGGCGGCCCACACCGCCAGGGCATATTCGTTGGCGATGAAGCCCAAGGGTTTCATCGCCGCCCGCTCCAGCCGTCTTGTCAGCAGCATCCCCAAAGTCTGGTGCGCCAAACGGCCTTCGAAAGGGTAGCAGACCAGATAGTGCCGTTTGGCGCGGGGGAAAGTTTCGACCAGAAGCTGGCCGGGCTTGGGAATCACGCTGCGCCATTCCTGGATGCGCAGCCATTCCTGCACCGGGCCGGGCAGGACATGCCAGCGTTCGGGGGCCGAGACCATCTCGCGCACCCGCTGGGCGAGAAATGTGGAGAGCGGAAACTTGCCGCCATTATAGCTGGGGATCTGCGCTTCGGGATCATGGGTGCGGGTGACGTAAGCCGCATCCTCGCGCAGGCCTTCGAAGCGCAGCACGTCGCCCGCGAACACGAAGGTATCGCCCACCGACAATTGCTCGATGAAATATTCCTCGAGCTGGCCCAGCCGGCGTCCGCCCGCGCCCATGGGCTTGCCCCGCGATTGCAGGCGAATATCCACCATCGGGTCTTCCACGATCACGCCCACATTCAGCCGGTAGGCCTGGGCCAGCCGGGGATGCGCCAATCGCCATTTGCCTTTGGAGGGGCCGTCGGAAATCTGGCGCAGCCGCGCGAAGCGGTCGTAGCTTTTCAAGGCATAGCCGCCGGTGGCGATGAAGTTCAGCGCCGCATCGAAATCGGCGCGGCTCAAATCCCGGAACGGCGCGGCGCTGCGCGCTTCGGCATACAACTCCGCCGCGTCGAAAGGCGCGGCCACGCCCGCGCCCCAGATATGCTGGCACAGCACGTCCAGGCTGCCCGGCTTCTGGCGCTCGCCGTCCAGTTCGCCCGCCAGGACGGCGTCGCGGGCGGCATTGCATTCCAGCACTTCGAACCGGTTGGCGGGCACCAGCAGGGCGGCGCTGGGCTCGTCCAGCCGGTGATTGGCGCGACCGATGCGCTGGACCAGCCGAGCGGCGCCCTTGGGCGCGCCGATGCAGATCACCTTGTCCACCGCCCCCCAGTCGATGCCCAGATCCAGAGTGGAGGTGCAGACCACCGCCCGGAGCACGCCCTTGGCCATGGCCGCTTCCACCTTGCGCCGCTGCTCCGGCGCCAGCGAGCCGTGATGCAAGGCGATAGGCCAATTGTTCTCGTTCAGGCGCCACAATTCTTGAAAGGTGCGCTCCGCCTGGCTGCGGGTGTTGACGAAGATGAGCGCGGTTTTGGCGCTTTCGATCGCCGTCATCACATCCAGCATGGCGTGGCGGGCCAGATGTCCCGCCCAGGGCACATACGAGTCCGACGCGCTGATGGCGATCTCGGGCTTGGCGCCGCCCTGGGCGACCACCAGCTCCGCCAAAGCCTCGCCTTCCGGCGGCTGCGGCACCAGAAAGCGTTGCAGGGGCCGGGGATCGGCCACCGTCGCGGAAAGACCGACCCGGCGATGGCCCGGCGCCAACCGCGACAGCCGCGCCAGGCCCAGAGCCAGAAGATCGCCCCGCTTGGAATTATAGAGCGCATGCAGTTCGTCCAGCACCACGGTCTTCAGGCCTTCGAACAATTGCGGGCTTTTGGGATGGGCGATCAGGAGCGCCAGCTGCTCCGGCGTGGTGAGAAGGAAATCCGGCGGTGCGTGCCGCTGGCGCTGGCGCCGGGCGGCGGGCGTGTCACCGGTACGGGTTTCGACCGTGACGGGCAATTCCATCTCCGCGATCGGCATCTCCAGATTGCGCGCCACATCGACGGCGAGCGCCTTGAGCGGCGAGATGTAGAGCGTGTGCAGACGCGAGGCGCGCGACCGGCGCGGCCGTTCCGCCAGATCGATCAGGCTGGGCAGAAAGCCCGCCAGGGTCTTGCCGCCGCCGGTGGGCGCGACCAGAAGCACACTGGCGCCCGCCTGCGCGGTCTCGACCAGGGTCAGCTGATGCGCGCGCGCCGTCCAGCCTTTTTGGGCGAACCAGTCCTGGAAACGGGCAGGAAGCATGGGCGATTTTCCCATGCACGGCGGCGAAAAAGCGAGGGATTTTCCGCGAAGACCCTTCTAAAGGGTTTCTCCCATCAGGCGCTTCCGCTCGGTTTCGGGGATGCCATAGAAGCTTCCCGCCACCTCTTCGATGCCGGTGCGGTTGATCAAGGTGAGCTGCCCGCGCCGCGCCGCGATCAGGCCGCGCCGTTCGAAGGAATGCAGCGCCACGGTGACCCCGGCCCGGCGCACCCCCAGCATCACCGCCAGGAATTCATGGGTGAGCGGCACCGCATCGCTGTCCAGCCGGTCGTGCGCCATCAGAAGCCAGCGCGCCAGCCTCTCCTCCAGCTTGGCGCGGCCATTGGCCAGCGCGGTATGGGCGGTCTGGATCATGAAGGCCTGGGCCGATTTCAGCACCAGCGCCCGCAAGGAAGGGCTTTGGCCGATGGCGGCGACGAAGGCCGGCGCGGCGATGCGTTTGCCGCTGCCGCCGATCTGCATATAGGCGGAATGCTGGGCCCGGTCGTCGCCGAACACCAGCGGCGTGCCGGTCATCCCCTCCTTGCCGATCACCCCGACCTCGATGCGATGGTCTTCCGCATTCACCGCCACCACCGAAACCACCCCGGTCTCGACGAAATAGACATGGGTGATCGGCTTGTTGGGCACCTCGACCACCTGACGCTCCTTCAGGGTAATGTCTTCGAGATGCGGCGCCAACAGCGCCCAATCCTGGACGGACATCTTGGCGAGCAACCGGTTTCGCACATCGTCCCGCGCGGGCGTCGCATCGTTCATGAATGTCGCGCCGGCCTCAATCGTCATGGCCGGCAATCCTTTTGCTGATAATTGGACGCCCCAGGACTCGAAACGGTCCGCAACCAGAACTTAGCGGTCCGCGCACAAAAGCCTATGTTTATTTCAGTACGGAAGCGTACGGGATTCGCGCAAATATTCTCGCATCCATTCATATTATTCTCCGTATACGGATCATATAGTAATCCGTGTACGGATTATCCCCCGTGCACGGCGCAAGCCACCATGGGCCCGCACAAGAAAAACGCGCCGCGCGGCTGACCGGTTTCAGTTTTTGAGAAAATCCACCACCGCCTGGCGGGTGGGACGGGCTCCGACGGCCGACATGTGGTCGCGACCGGGCAGAGGGCCGGAGGGACCTGCGACGACATCCTGGTCGCCATCGACCACCAGGATAGGCTTATCGAAGGACTGGAGAATGCCGAGCGGCAGGGGCGGGCTCATAGCGCGCATGCAGGCGGCCAGGGCGAAACGGTCCTTGCCCGGCTGCTCCGCGAAATCGCGGAACATGCGGGCGCGCGGATCGGTGATGGTGCTCTTGTCCTCGGTGAGCAATCCTTCGGCGATCGCGTCGCGCTGCGCGGGATCCGACACACGGGGTCCTTTCAGATACGTCTCGCCCACCCCGCCCAGCGCCAGCCGCGTCACCCGATGGGGGAAAAGCGCCATGAAACGCAACCCGATCAGCCCGCCCATGGAATAGCCGACATAGGGCGCAGCCTTGATCCCCGCCGCGTCCATCACGGCGGCGACATCTTCGGCCATACGGTCGTGATGATAGAGGATCGGATCGTGCGGCTTGTCGCTCTGGCCGTGGCCCCGGTTGTCGATCGCCAGCACGGAAAATCCCGCCTCGGCCAACGAGCCATACCAGCCGGTCGATTTCCAGTTCTGCTCCTTGCTGGAACCGAAGCCGTGCACCAGCACCACCGGCGCCCCCTCGCCCGCCCGTTCATAGGCGATGCGGATGCCGTCGGTTGCGGTGACGAATTGGGTCATGATCTTTTCTGCCCCCTTCTGTCTCTTTCGCGCAAGCGCTCAGAGACATCTTCCCCCGCTGTCGCTCCGCTAGCGGGGGAAGAAAGTCAGTGCAAGCCTCCCTACCGCAGAGTGTCGGATATTGTCTATGATGGCGCATGAACCGGACTTGGGCAGGAATAGCGGCGATCAATGGCGCGCTGGCGGTGATCGCCGGTGCCTTCGCGGCGCACGGCTTGAAGGCGCGGCTCTCGCCCGACGCCCTGTCCGTTTTCGAGACCGGCGCGCGCTATCACATGTATCACGCCCTGGCGATGGCGCTGGCGGCA
>JAFKFF010000388.1 GCA_017307315.1 Alphaproteobacteria bacterium | reverse complement strand
GACCTTGAACCAGGCCTCCGGCCCGGCGGCGCTCTCAATGCTGGTCATGGAACGGCGCAAACCCCGGATAGACCGGTAAGAACGCTAACCGAACTGCGAAAGTTCCCAAAGTTCCTTGGTCGACCGCCCCCATCTGTCTTCCTCAGGCAAGCCTTCGGAAGACACCTTCCCCCGTCATGGGCTTCGCCCAACGGGGGAAGAAAGACTGAGCCGAGGTTCGAGTGCCCAAGCCTCGCAGGATTTTGGGGGCTGGCTAGGAGCGACGTACGGAGCGCTCCATCAGCGCACACAGACTTTCTTCCCTCGCGTCGCGGAGCGACTGGCGGGGGAAGATGTCTTTCGAGGGTTCATCCCGAGAAAGACAGATGGGGGGAGATTAAATAGGCCACCAGTCGAGCTGGTATTTGTAATCCTTATCCGACTGCTGCTGGGTCCAGCCGCCGCCGAGCGCGATATAGAGGCTGACATTGGCGTCGAGCCGCGCCAGCTTGGTCTGGATCAACGTGTCCTGGGCGCTGAACAGCGACTGCTGCGCCTGCAGCAGCGACAGGATGTCGATGGTGCCTTCGCGATATTGCAGTTCGGAGATGCGGAAGGCCTCCGTTGCCGCGCGCACTTCCTCGGTCAGCGCCACCAATTGGTCGCTGGTGGCCGAAACCTGGCCCAAAGCCGTTTCGACATTGGAGAAGGCGGTGAACACGGTCTTGCGGTAATTGGCGATCTGTTCCTGCTGCTGGGCGAGGGCCAGATCATCCTGCGCCTTCAGGCGGCCGCCATCGAAAATGGTCTGCACCAGCGAAGCGCCGATGTTCCAGGCGATGCTGCCGGGATTGAACAACGTATCGGCGAAGCTGCTGGCATAGCTGCGACCCGCGGTGATGTTGACCGCCGGGAAGAAGGCGGCGCGCGCCGCATCGACATTGGCATGCGCGGCATAGAGATTGGCTTCGGCCTGGGCGACATCGGGACGGCGCAGCAAGAGCTCGGACGGAACCCCCGCCTGAACGGTCGGCGAAACCACGCCATTCAGGTTTTGCGCCTGGATGTCGAAGCCTTCTGGCGCGCGGCCCAGAAGGATCGCCAGCGCATAACGGGCTTCGCGCTCTTGCTCGATCAGGCCCGGCAGGCGCGCTTCCTGGGTGGCGACCAGGGATTGTTCCTGCGCCAGATCGAGGTTGGAGGACACGCCATTGGTGACCTTGGCCTGTACGACCACCAGAATGCGCTTGGCGGCGTCGATATTCTGCCGGGCGATGACGATGCGCTCGCGAGTCGCCAGGACGGTGAAATATTGCTGCGCCACGCTGGAGGCGACGGTGAGACCCACCACCGATTCCGCATAGCGGGCGACACGCAGATTCTCGCGCGCCTGATAAAGCCGGTCGCGATAGAGGCCCCAGAAGTCGGCCTGGTAGCTGGCGGCCACGCCGGCACCGAAGCTGTTGAAGGTGCGGCTCACCCCGCCCAGTCCATTGGTGCTGGTCGAGCCGGAGCTGGTGCGCTGGCGGTTGGCATTGCCTTGCAGATTGATGGTGGGAAGCAGATTGGAGAACGCGACGCCGTCCTGGGCTTCGGCCTGCAGCACGCGCGCGGCGGCCATGGCGAGATCGAGATTTTCCTTCTGCGCCGTTTCCATCAGCGCGGGCAGCTCGTCGGCCTTGAAGTTGGTCCACCAGTTGGTTTCCGGCCAGATCGGGGCCTGCTTGTCGGCCACGGGCGCGGTGAAGGCGGCGGGCACATCACCCGGCTTGTCCAGCGGCGTCGGGTTGGGCGTGGTGCAACCGGCTGCCACCAGGGCGATCATGCTGACGGAAAGGCCGCGGAAAATCGCTGTCATCGAACACTCGTTGAGCAAAAATTGAGCCGGATGGCCCCGTTTGGCGCCCCCTCATACCCGGCGCATGGCAATTCAGGCAAATATGGCGAGAGCCGCCTTTTTAACAAGGGCGTGGACTGTAAAGCTTTGTCGCGGAGGCCTTTTGGCCGCT
>JAFKFF010000387.1 GCA_017307315.1 Alphaproteobacteria bacterium | reverse complement strand
GTTCCTATCCCGTAATCCCCCTCAACAGCCGTGACGTGAAGCGCCTTGCCCGCCATTTCGGGCTGGACTTCGAGACCGCGCGCAAGAAATTCACCAAGGTGGACGGCGACGAGCCCTATGCCATGCGCCGCAAGGCCGACGAGCATTTCGGCCGCATCTGCCGCTTCTTCGACACCGACAAGCGCCGCTGCACCATCTATGAGGCGCGGCCGGAGATCTGCCGCTCCTATCCGGGCGGCAAGGGCTGCGGCTATTACGACTTCCTGGTGTCCGAGCGCGATTCCCAGCGCGACCAGACCCATATCGCGTCTACCTGGAACAAGTAGCCTTTACTGGGTCAGGCCCCGGTGCTTCAGCATCGGGCCGATATCCGGGTCCTTGCCGTAAAAGGCCTTGAACATCGGGCCATAGTCCAGCGTGTGCCCGCGCGACAGGATCATGTCGCGCAGCCGCTGACCGTTCTGGCGGGTCAGACCGCCATGGGCCTCGAACCAGTCGAAAATGTCGTCGTCCAGCATCTCGGTCCACAGATAGGCGGAATAACCGGCGGCATAGCCGTTGGCCCAGATATGGAGGAAATAGCTGGAGCGGTAGCGCGGCGGCACATTCGCCGTATCCAATCCCATCGCCGCCAGCGCCTTGGCCTCGAAGGTATCGACATCCTGGCGGGGGGCGTCCGGGGAAAGGGAATGCCAGCGCATGTCCAGTTCCGCCGCCGCCAGCAACTCGCCCAGAAGATAGCCCTGGTTGAAGGTCTGGGATTTGCGGATCTTGTCGGCCAGGGTCTTGGGCATGGGGGCATGGGTTTTGTAATGCACCGCGTAATTCGCCAGCACTGCGGGATCGAGCGCCCAATGCTCGTTGAATTGCGAGGGGAACTCGACGAAATCGCGCGCCACCGCCGTGCCCGACAGGCTGGGATATTGCTGGTCGGCGAAGAAGCCGTGCAGGGCATGGCCGAACTCGTGGAACATGGTGTTGACGTCGTCGTAAGTGATCAATGCGGGCTGGCCCGGCGCGGGCTTGGTGAAATTGCCGACATTGAAGATCACCGGCTTGTTGCCGAGCAGATGCGACTGTTCCACCAGATTGCTCATCCAGGCGCCGCCCGCCTTGTTGTCGCGCTTGAAGTAGTCGAAATACATCAGGCCCAGGGGCTTGGCGTCGGCGTCGATGACTTCGAACACGCGCACATCCGGATGCCAGACCGGAATGTCCTTGCGTTCCTTGAAGGTGAGCCCATAGAGCTTGTTGGCGGCGAAAAAGACGCCCTTCTTCAGGACGGTATCGAGTTCGAAATAAGGCTTCAGTTCGTTCTGATCGAGGTCGTAGCGGGCCTTGCGGATGCGCTCGGCATACCGATCCCAGTCCCAGGGCGTCAGTTTGAACTTTTCGCCCGCCCTATCGATTTCGGCCTGCACCTCGGCGGCTTCGCGCTTTTCCTCCGCCGCCGTGGCCGGCACCAAGCGCTTCAGGAAATTCTCCACGGCCTCGGGCGTCTTGGCCATCTGGTCGTAAAGCGTGTAGGCGGCGAAATTGGGATAGCCCAGGAGCTTGGCCTTCTCAGCCCGCAACTGCGCGATCTCCGCGATGGTGGCGCGGGTGTCGTTGGCGTCGCCTTTTTCGGCGGAGGTCCAGCGCTGATCGAAAAGCTTTTCGCGCGTCGCCCGGTCGGTCAGCGACACCAGTGCCGGCTGCAAGGTGGTGTTCTGCAGCGGCAGCACCCATTTGCCGGAAAGGTTGCGCGCCTTGGCATCGGCCGCCGCCGCCGCGATTTCCGGCGCGCTGAGGCCGTCCAGCTGTTTCACATCGTCCACCACCAGCGCCGCCGCCTTGGTCGCCGCCAGCAGCTTGTGCTCGAAGGCGGTCGAAAGCGTGGATTCTCGCGCGTTGATGGCCCGCAGCTTGGCCTTGTCGCCGTCCGACAGCTGAGCGCCGGAATGGATGAATTGCTGGTAGGTGACTTTGACCAGCTGCAGCGCCTCGCCTTTCA
>JAFKFF010000099.1 GCA_017307315.1 Alphaproteobacteria bacterium | reverse complement strand
GCTGGCGCCCGCCGGCGGCATCAATGCCAGCGCCGCCGACCTGGCGAAATGGCTGAACGTGCAGCTGGCGCGCGGCAAGCTGGCGGACGGAAAGGATCTCTTCAGCCGCGCGCAGGCCGACGCGATGTGGCAGCCCATCGTGGTGGTGCCCGCCGAAGGCCCGCGCCGCCTGCCGCAACTGAAGCCGGATCTGCAGACCTATGCCCTGGGCTGGTATGTGGAGACCTATCGCGGCCACAAGCTGGTCCGCCACACCGGCGCGGTGGGCGGCGCTTTGGCGGCGCTTTATCTCATTCCCGAAAAGAACACCGGCATCGCCGTCACCATCAATTCCGAGGACAGCATGGGGCTGGTGGCCGCGACTTTCCACATCGTCGATCATTATCTGGGCCTGCCGCCCACCGACTGGATCGCGGTGTTGAAAGAGGCGCAGGCCAAAAGCGAAGCCAAGACCGCCGCCACGATGAAGGCGTTGCCCAAGCCGCAAGCGGCGGGCGGCGCCAAAGCCAGCCTGGCGCTTTCCGCCTATGCCGGGAAATACAGCGATCCCTGGTATGGCGGCATGACCATCCGCGACCAGGGCCAGGGCAAATTGCGCATCCGCTTCGACCGCACGCCCGGCATGGAAGGGGCGCTGGAGCATCTTTCGGGCGACAGGTTCCGCACCCGCTGGACCGACAAGAGCATCGAGGATGCCTATGTGAATTTCGCGGTGAAGAACGGAAAGATCGCGGGCGCGACCATGGCGGTGATTTCGCCGGTCGCCGATTTCAGTTCCGATTATCAGGATTTGCATTTCGCCCCGGCCGGAAAGTGACGCGCATGTGGAAGAGCGTTTTGGTTTTGTCGTTCGCGCTGGCCGTCGCGGCGCCGGCCGCGCAGGCCCAGTCGCTTCTGGACAAGGCGATGACGCATGCGGGCGGCGAGGCACGGCTGAAAGCCGTGCATCAACTGCGCTGGACCGGCACCGCCACCATCTTCGCCAAGGACAGGATCGAGATCGGCACCTCCACCATCGTGCATCCCTTCAAGGATGCGCGCTCCGATACCTGGCTGGTCTCCGATGGTCCGGCCAAGACCCGCTCGCTGATCGTGGAAGGCGACCATGGCTGGACGGAAATGGCCGGCGACCGCAAGCCGCTTCCGGCGGCCCAGGCCCGGCACGAGGCCGCGCAATATTCCCTTTATGCCTTGATGCTGCTGTCGCCGCTGCGCGATCCCAAAGCCATGGTCACCATCGATGCGATCAAGGGAGAGGTCGCGGTCACCCATCCCGCCGCGCCGCCCACCGTGCTGGTCTTCGCCAAGGACGGCACCTTGAAATCCGCCCGCAACATGGTGCCCGCGACCGACGGCAAGGGCCCGCCCATCCACCAGGTCATCCGCTTCGAAGGCGACATGGTCAGCCGCGGCGTCCACTGGCCGCGCCATATCGTCATCAGCCAGGACGGCAAGCCCTATTACGATTTGAAGCTCGAGACGTTCGAGGTCAGCTGATGTTTCATGCCGCGCCGATCTCCGCCGCCGACCCGAAGATTTTCTTCGACGAGCTGGCGCAGCAGATGGTAGGCTTGCTGGCCGGCGAGCGCGACCCCATCGCCAATGCCGCCAACATGGCGGCCCTGATCTTCAACACCGTGCCGCGCCTCAACTGGGCGGGCTTCTATTTCCTGCGCGGCGGCACTTTGGTGCTGGGGCCGTTCCAGGGCCAGCCGGCTTGCGTGCGCATCGCCCTGGGCAAGGGCGTGTGCGGCGGCGCCGCTGAAAGCCGCAAGACCCAGCGGGTGGAAGACGTGAACGCTTTTCCGGGCCATATCGCCTGCGATTCCGCCTCGCGCTCCGAACTGGTGGTGCCGCTGATGCGGGACGCGATGGTGTTCGGGGTGCTGGATCTCGACAGTCCCGAACCGGCGCGCTTCGAGGCGGCGGATCAGGCGGGAATGGAGAGGCTGGCGGCGATCTATGTCGCGGCCAGCGATCCGCTTTAGGCATCATCTGGATTGCAGTCCTACCCGTTCGCCTTGCAGCGCGGCCCGCTCTGTCGCAGAGTTGGCTTTCAAGGGGTACCGATGTCTTCTTCCGCCGATCCGGCCGCCGTGCGCGCGCCGCTGAGCTATGTGCACCGGACCGAGAAGCGGCCTTATGTCTATATGGTGCCGCCGCCCGACGGGGTGCCGCCGGTCTGGGGCGAGATCCATGTGGTGGACATGCCGATCCATGACGCGCGGCAATTGCCGCGCCCGGCTGCGCTCGCGGAGCAAGGCTTCGAGCTTCGCGCGCATCCGACCGCGGTCGCCGATTTCTACGATCCCGAGCAGGTCACCGGCATCTATTATCCGGAGGTCGAACGCCTGCTGACGGCGATGACCGGCGCGGAGAAGATCGTGATCTTCGATCACACCATCCGCTCCATTCCGCGCCTGCGCGCCGGCGCCAGGAACATGCGCGAGCCGGCCCGCTATGTGCACAATGATTATACCGAAGCCTCCGGCCCCGAACGGGCGCGCAATCACCTGCCGCCGGAAGAAGCCGAGCGGCGGCTGCGGCACCGCTTTGTCGAGGTCAATGTCTGGCGCCCGATCCGCGGGCCTTTGGAAGACGCGCCGCTGGCGGTCTGCGATTCCAGCACGGTGGCGCCTGGCGATCTGATGATCTGCGACCTCATCTATGCCGACCGCGTCACCGAGACCTACAGCGTGATCCACAATGCGGATCATCGCTGGTATTATTATCCCCGCATGCGGGCGGACGAAGCGCTGGTGTTCAAGGGCTATGATTCCGACAGGGGTGCGCGCACGCGCTTTACCCCGCACACCGCCTTCGAGGATCCCACCGTGCCGGCCGACCGGCTGCCGCGCGAAAGCATCGAAGTCAGGGCCCTGGTCTTTTTTCCGCCGCGATAATCGCGCGAAAGTTTCGCGACAGGCCGTTAGAGGAGGCGAATCCGGAATTGCGCCCCGCGGCAACGTTGACTAACGTCAACCGGCTTCCGGACGCCGTTCCGGACAATTCATTTGTGGGAGATCCTCGATGGCGCAATTTCTTCGCATCCTGTCCGCCGGCCTTGCCATGAGCGCGGCGGCCTTGCTGCCGGCGGCGGCGGCATCGGGCAATCTGGTCGGCGCGGGCGGCGCGGCGCGCGGCACCGTGACGGTGACGCCCGCGCCCCATGGCGTGATCCTGCGCGTCGAGGCGACCGGCCTCAGCCCCGGCTGGCACGGCATGCATTTCCACGAGAAGGGCGCCTGCAGCGACGACAAATTCGCCAGCGCGGGCGCGCATGTGCATGCGGCGACGCCGGTGACGCACGGCTTCCTGAACGCCAACGCCAACGACGCGGGCGATCTGCCCAACATCCATGCCGGCCGGGATGGAACGGCGACGGCGGAATTCTACTCCACCCTGGTCTCGATGACCGGCGAAGGCGGGCGGCCCGCGCTGCTGGACGCGGACGGGGCGGCGCTGGTGATCCACGCCAATCCCGACGATTACAGCACCCAGCCCATCGGTGGGGCGGGCGACCGCGTCGCCTGCGGGGTGATCCGCTGATGCGCACGCCGGCCTGAGGCGCACGCCATGACGGGGAGGGGCAAGCAAACGCCGCGGATGCGCAAGCGCGGCGCCAGCCGCCGCCAGGTCTTAAGCAATCTGGCGGCCACCGGCCTTGCCGCCTCGCTGGCCAAGCCCGCGCTGGCTGCGGCAAGCGGGCGCGACGCCGCCTTGCGCGAGGCGATCCGCAATGTGGTGGTGATCTATGCGGAGAACCGCAGCTTCAACAATCTCTTCTCCAGCTTTCCGGGCCTCAAGCATCCGCTCTCGGAGGTCGATCCGGAGCGCCTGATCCAGCGCGACCGCGATGGCAATGTGCTCGCGTCGCTTCCGCCGATCTGGGGCGGCCTGATCCCGACCGAGCAGACACTGGACGGGCGCCGCTATCAGGTGGGCGAGACCGCCATCACCGGGCTAGCCAATGGGCCCTTCGCGCTCAAGACGCCGGAGGGCGAATTGCTGCCGCATGGGCTGGTGACGCGCGACCTGGCGCATCTGTTCTATCACAACCAGATGCAGATCAATGGCGGGCGCAATGACGGCTTCGTCGCCTGGGGCGACAGCGGCGCGCTGGTGATGGGCCATTATGGCGACACGCCCACCGATCTCAGGCTGGCGCGCATCGCGCGCCGCTATACGCTGTGCGACAATTTCTTCATGGGCGCGTTCGGCGGCTCCTTCCTCAATCACCAATATCTGGCGGCGGCGCGCCCGCCCTTCTATCCCGATGCCGACAAGGGCGCGGCCGCCCGTCTCATCGCGGTGCTGGAGGGGGACGATCCCGCCGGCAACCGACTGAAGCCCTTGCCGCAATCGCCCGCCAGCGCGCTGCAAGGCCCGCCGCGCTTCTCGCCCAACAATCTGACGCCGGATTTCTATGCGGTGAACACGATGCTGCCGCCCTATCCGCCGGGCGTGCGCGATCAGTCCAGCCCGCTTTGGCTGCCGCCGCAGGAGCACAAGACCATCGGCGATGTGCTGAGCGAGAAGGGGATCGAGTGGGCCTGGTATGCGGGCGCCTGGCAGGCGGCGATGGACGGCAATGCCTCGAACGGCAAGGATTTCCCGCCCCGCCCGAATTTCCAGGTCCATCACCAGCCCCTGAACTATTTCCGCAATTTCGCGCCGGGGACCGAGCAGCGGGCGCGCCTGCGCGACGGCGGTTTGGGATCGACGCCCGACACCAACAAATTCATGGCCGATGCGCGCGACGGCAAGCTGCCCCAGGTCGCCTTCTACAAGCCCGAAGGCGATCTCAACATGCATGCGGGCTATTCGGCCATCGCCGACGGCGACCGCCATATCGCGGAGGTGATCGAGACCCTGCGCGCCGGGCCGCAATGGAAGAACATGCTGATCGTCATGACCTTCGACGAGAATGGCGGCTGGTGGGATCATGTCGCGCCGCCGCGCGGCGACCGCTGGGGACCGGGCTCGCGCATCCCCGCCATTCTGGTGTCGCCGCATGTGCGTGAGGGCCATGTCGAGCACACGGTCTACGACACCGGCTCGATCCTGCGCTTTCTTACAAGGCGGTTCGGCCTCGAAAAGCTATCCGGGCTGCAGCTGCGCGAAGACGAGATGCGGCGCAACGAAGGCTTCGCGCCCGGCGATCTCACCGAAGCGCTGACGATCTGACGCCGGATCTAGAAAGGCTTTTCGCCGCGGTAATTGCCCGCTTCGGCATAGCGGCAGACGAGGATGTCCTCGCGCGTGCTGCTGGCTTCGGCGCAGCCCACTTCGGTGGTGGCGCGCCACACCAGCTGGGTATAGTGGCCGACATCGGCGGACTTGCCGGTGGTGCTGTTGTCGGGGAACACGCCGGGGCGGAAATATTTCTTCTCGCGCACCCAGGCATCGACCATCGCTTCGGGTCCGAAATAGCCTTTGGTGCCGGCCCAGATATTCTCGCCTTGCGGGGCGAAGCGGTTTTCCGGCGCATGCTCGAAGCGGCCGGTGGCGGCGAGATAGTCGGCCCATTGCTGCGCCGATTGCGCCAGGCCTTCATTCCAGCTCAAGGGCTCCAGTCCCAGCGCTTCGCGTTCCTGGTTGTGAACCGTCAGGATGCGCATGTCGAAGGGATCGGGCACCGGCACCGAGCCCATGAACAAGGGCGAGGCCAAAAGCGCCGCGCAGGCTGCAATCCGCGATTTCCACCGCCTCGATTGCATGGGACAGAAAACTCCTCGCGTTTTGCGTGAGGAATTGTCCCGCCACAGGGTTTCGGGTCGGTGCAGAGAACTCGTTAAAGTTCGTCTAACGGGTGCGCGGAAATTTGATTAAATTTGGCGGCGATTACGCTTTTTTTGGCGGATCGCCGGGAAGAATGACCACGGTGTCGCCCTTGCCCGCCACGGCGAACAGAAGCCGTGCGAAAGCGAGCGGCACGCCGATGCAGCCATGGGTGGCGAAACCTTCGCGCACATCGCTGCCATGGATCGCCACGCCGTCATTGGTCAGGCGCAGCATGTAGGGCATCGGCGCGTCGTAGCTGCTGGAATAATGGTCGGCGTCCTTCTGCAGGATGGTGAAGCCGCCCGTGGGCGTGGGCTTGCCATCGGTGCCGTAAAGGATCACGGCGGTGCCGATTTCATTGCCGTCGCGGAACACCGACAAAAGCTGCCGCGCCAGGTCGACGCGCACCCAGACCCGGCCTTTGGGAATGTCCTTGTCGTCCCAGACGAAGTCGCCGAAGCGCATCGGTTTGGCGATGTTGAGGACGCTGCGCACGGTCTCCTGCCGCCCGCCGGGCAGGGCGAGCGTGGGATAATGACCGTCCTTGTAGCGGATGCGCGTTCCGGGCGGGGGCGGCGCGGGAACGGGCGCCGGCGCGGCGGCTATCGCCGGACGCGGCGTGGCGGCGGATGGAGCGCGCTGCTGCAAGCTTTGCCAGAACAGAAGCGCGACCAGGCATCCGGCGACGACCAGTCCCAAGGCGCGCAAGCCGCTTCCCATCGGCGCCTACCGGGCGCCGGTCAGTCCGGCCGCGCCGCGCGCGCGGCGGCGCATCGCCATGCCGATGCCGAAGAAACCCAGGATCAACATCGCCCAGGTCGCGGGTTCCGGAACGCCGGTCGGGATGCCCGGGTCGATCGGGATGACGCCGCCGCCACCGCCGCCCGGCGGCAAGGCGGTGAAACGACCGGGACTGATATCGGGATCGTAGTAGCTGCCGAGCGGAATGAAGGGACCGTCGCGCTCTCCGCCCAGAACCCGCTCCTGCGGCAGCGCATTGGCGAGGGCATCGGGCGCGAAGGAGAAAGCCGGATCCTCCGCGGCCGGCGGCACGCCGAGCGGATCGCGCTCGCGTTCGCTGGACAGCACGCGTTCTTCAGGCTTGGGCGGCTTGGTCGAAAGCAGCGCCCCCGATCCCCGCTCACCCGGCGAACGGTCGGCAAAAAGAGAACGCGGGTCCTTCAGCGCGGCGACCAGGCCGCCGCCGCTGCCGGTGTTGGCCTTGCCGATCGCGATGGGACTGTTTTCGGCCATGGACACCACGCCGATCAGAAGCGGCACCAGCACAAGCGTGCGCTTCCATCTCTCGCCGCGCACCTTCTGGGGCGCAGAAGCCGGCGAGGGCTTTGCCTTGCGTCCGATGGACGACTTCAGACGGGAAAAAAGGGTGCCGAAAATGGTCCTGACTCCGTTCCAGGCGCCATTTATGCAAAACCCATGCTCAGTGTGTATCTTGAGCATGTTACATGGTTAACGCCCGCCAACCATTTGGAATTTGGCCAATTTGTGCCCCGGGGTCAACGGCTCATCGCGCCCTGGACGAGAGTTCCATCGGGATCGGTTACCGGCGCACGCCGCTGTCGAAACCGGGCAGCGACCAGCCCCAGGCAATGGCGCCGCCGCGCAGCAGAAATCCGCAGGCGAACGCCAGGGCCGCCGCCAGCCAGAGAGAAACGCCCGCCATCTGGAGAAGCACGAAGGCGATCGCGGTGACCGCGGCGGCGCTGATATAGATTTCGCGCCGGAGCAGGACCGAGACTTCGCCCGCGAAAAGATCGCGCAGCACCCCGCCGAAGGTCGCGGTTAGGATGCCCATGATCACCGCGACCAGGGGCGCCACGCCCGCGCCCAGCGCCTTGGCCGAACCCAGCACCGCATAGGCGGCCAGCCCGCCGGCATCGAGCCAGAGAAAGATGCGCGAACTCCAGGGCCGCTCGCCCACCGCCCAGACCACCGCGCCCGCCGCCAGGCAGACCCAGAGATAGCCGGAGGCGTGCAGCCAGAACACCGGCACGCCGATCAGCACGTCGCGCAAGGTTCCCCCGCCCAGGCCGGTCATCACCGCGAAGGCGAAGAAGGTGATGACGTCATGCTGGCGCCGCGCCGCCGCCAGGGCGCCGGTGATGGCGAACATGCCGACGCCCAGATAATCGAGAAGGGGAAGAAAGCCGGTCATGCACGAACCCCGTCCCGAACACTATCCGCGGAATTCGGTTAGCATATAGCAAGGCCAAAGGTCAGGACGATCCATGATCCGTGCCATTCCGCTTGCCGCGCTGCTGGCCGTGGCGCTCTCTTGCGCTTCGCCGGCCGGCGTGGCCGAGCCAGCTTCGGCCTGCGCCGTGCTGTCCCGGTCCGTGGAGGCCGGGGCGGGCGGGCCGCTGTTCCTGGCCAGCTATCCCACGGTGACGTCCGGCCCGCTCAAGGACGCGGCCTTTCTCTACGACAATGCCGTGGCGGCGATCGCGCTGGTGGCGTGCGGGGAAGAACGCAAAGCCGCCCGCATCGGCGATGCCATGCTGGCCGGGCTGGAGCGCGACCGCGCCTGGCATGACGGACGGCTGCGCAATGGCTATCTCGCCGGCCCGGTCGGGCCGGGTCCCGTGAAGCTGGCGGGATGGTGGGACGAAAAGCAGAATATGTGGGTGGAGGATCGCTACCAGGTCGGCAGCGACAACGGCAACATGGCCTGGGCGATCCTGGCGCTGCTGGCGCTGGACCGCGCCACGGCGGACCATCGCTATCGCGACGGCGCGGCGCGCATCGGCGGCTGGATCAAGCAATGGCGCGACCAGAACGAGCCGCAAGGCTTCACCGGCGGCACTTTCGGCCACGAGCCCGTGCCGGTTGTCGAGCCGTGGAAATCCACCGAACACAACACCGACCTGGCGGCGGCGTTTGCCGGGCTGGCGCGGGCGACAGGCGACAAGTCCTGGCTGGCCGAAGCCGCATCGGCGGAAAAATTCGTGCGCGCCATGTGGCGGGCGGATTGCAGCTGCTTCGCGGTGGGCACGGTGGCGGACGGCAAGACACCCAATCCCTATCTGGCGCTCGATGCCCAGACCTGGCCCCTCCTGGCGCTGCCGGGGGCAGCGGCGCGTTACGACGTCGGCGCGGCCCAGGCGCGCCTGCGCGACGGCGATGGTTTCGCCTACAGCGAAGCAAAGGAAGGGCTTTGGACCGAAGGCACGGCGCAGGTCGCCCTGCTGCTGGCCCTGTCGGGACGCACGGCCGAAGCCGGCGAATTCCTGAAGGCGGTGGAGGCGATGCGCACGCCCGACGGCTCTTATTATGCCGCCAACACCAAAGAGCTTCCCACCGGCTTCATGCTGGAAACCGATCCCAGCCAGCCGCGCCAGTATTTTCATATCGCGCATCTGGCGGCCCTGTCCTGGGCCGCGTTGGCGCAAGCGCGCTATAATCCGTTCACCGGCACCAACGCGCTTCCCTGAAGAGGCCGACCATGCGGACATTTTCCAGCTTCGCGGAATTCTATCCCTTCTATCTGAGCGAGCACGCCAACCGGACCACGCGTCGGCTGCACTTCGTCGGATCGAGCCTGGCGCTTCTGTGCATCGCCGCGCTTCTTCTCACCGGCAATGGCTGGTGGTTCATCGCGGGCCTTGCCGCCGGTTACGGCTTTGCCTGGTTTTCCCACATGACGGTGGAGAAGAACCGCCCCGCCACGTTTCGTCATCCGGTTTACAGTTTCATGGGCGACTGGGTGATGTTCTGGCAGATGCTGACCGGCAAGATCGCGTTCTGAGCGCGGGTCAGCGCGGATCGCCGAACCAACGCCGCAGCGCCTCGGCGGGACCGGGCGCGTCACCCGCCCAGGCGACATGGCCATCGGGGCGGACCAGCACGGCATCCGGTGCCGGCACCAGCCCCAGGACCGGAAGCTCCCAGGCGCCGTCATAGCGCGCCCGGATCACAGGCACGCGATCGGTCCAGGGGGCGATGTCGAAGGGTTCGCCGAAAGCGATGAACGCCGGCCGGCCCCGATGCAGCAGGGAAGAAATGCGGACCGGCCCCTTTTCGGTAATGAGGTCGAGATCGGGCATGCGGCGCCCCACAAGCGGATGGCCTTTGCCGAGATCATATTGAACATCCAGCCCCGACAGCATGGCGGCAAAACGCTTGCGCGGCTCTTCCATCTCCAGAAGTTCGCCGACGATCTCGCGCGCCGCCTTGCGGTGATCGTCGGCGCGGCGCAGCAATTCGATCTGCGCCATGGTGTGGCGCAAGACGCGGGCGGCGATGGGATGGCGCTCGGCATGGTAGGTATCGAGCAGGCTTTCGGGCGAGGTCCCTTCGATCACCCGCGCCAGCTTCCAGCCGAGATTGACCGCATCCTGCAAGCCCAGATTGAGGCCCTGTCCGCCCACCGAATGATGGATATGCGCGGCATCGCCCGCCAGAAGGACCCGTCCCTTGCGGTAGCGTTCCGCCTGCCGCGCCGTGTCGGTGAAGCGGGAGATCGCGGTGACGTTGCGGACGCCGTAATCGGTGCCGTACACGGCCGCGAGCGCGTCGCGCAGCTCTTGCAAAGTCGGCGCGCCGCCGCGCCGCAAGTCGCGCTCGGTGACCAGGATGCGCACCGCCCCGCTTTCCGCGCGGGCAAGGCCGTGAAAGCCCAGCATGTCGTGGCGAAGGCCCCAGGCAGGTTCTTCGGTCGTCTCGGCTTCGGCCAGGATGTGGCTGAGGGTCGGCTCCCAGCCCGGGAACGCGATGCCGGCCGTTTTGCGCACCAGGCTGCGCCCGCCATCGCAGCCGACGAGATAATCCGCCTGCAACGAGGCGCCGCCGGACAGCGCCACGGCGATGCCGCTTTCGTCTTCGGCGAAACCGGTGACCGCCTGTCCGCGATAGATCGGCACTTTCGATGCGGCCACCCAGTCGCCCAACAGCCGCTCGATATGGTTCTGCCACAGCGCCAGCCCGTAGGGATGGCGGGTGGGAAAATCGCTGATGTCCAGGCGCGTCCAGGCGAAGCCGGCGACCTGGGCCACGGTGCCTTCGGCGAGAAAGCGGTCCACGATGCCGCGCTGGTCGAGAATTTCGAGGCTGCGCGCATGCAGGCCGCCGGCCCGGGCGCCGCCAAGTTCGGGCCCCGTGCGTTGCTCGACGATGGCGGCGTCGATGCCGGCCAGCGCCAGTTCACCCGCCAGCATCATGCCGGTCGGGCCGCCGCCGGCGATCACCACCGCATGCCGTGCATTCCGGATATCGGACATTCCTGACCCCGCGCCGTGTCACGCAGGCCTTCTAGGCGAGGGGCGGGGACTTGAAGCAAGCGGTTTGCGCGTTACATGTCAGAATGGGGGAGGACATCGCTCCCGCCCGCTTTTCCCCCAAAGAATTTCCTTCAGCCAAGATTTGTCCGCAAAGCCGTGCATAATGGTGGCGGATGGATTTGAAGGGGCGGCCCATGTCCAGCGATCAGGCGAACGGAATTCTGGCGGGCAAGGGCGAAACACCCGAATATCTGCTGCTGGGCTTGGCCAACCGCCACGGTCTGGTGGCGGGCGCCACCGGAACGGGCAAGACCGTCACCCTGCAGGTTCTGGCGGAAGGCTTTTCCAAGGCCGGGGTGCCGGTCTTCGCCGCCGACATCAAGGGCGATCTGTCGGGCCTCTCCGCGGCGGGCGAGGCGAAGGAGGCCTTCGTCACCCGCGCCAAAGGCATCGGCTATGATTACGAGCCCGACCGCTTCCCGGTGATGTTCTGGGACCTGTTCGGCGAAGAGGGCCATCCCATCCGCGCCACCGTGTCCGAAATGGGTCCGCTGCTGTTGTCGCGGATGATGGACTTGAACGAGGTGCAGGAAGGGGTGCTCAACATCGCCTTCCGCGTCGCCGACGAGCAGGGCCTCTTGTTGCTCGACATGAAAGACTTGCGCGCCATGCTGAGCTTCATCGGCGAGCATGCGGGCGAGCTCACCCAGCAATATGGCAATGTCTCCAAAGCGACCCTGGGCACCATCCAGCGCCAGCTTCTGGTGCTGGAGAATCAGGGCGGGGACAAATTCTTCGGCGAGCCGGCGCTGAGTTTCAGCGATTTCCTGCGCACCGACCGCGACGGACGCGGCTATGTCAATATTCTCGCCGCCGACAAGCTGATGCAGACGCCCCGGCTCTACGCCACCTTCCTGCTCTGGCTGCTGTCGGAACTGTTCGAGCAGATGCCCGAAGTGGGCGATCCGGAAAAGCCCAAGATGGTGTTCTTCTTCGACGAAGCGCATCTTCTGTTCAACGACGCGCCCAAGGCGCTGATGGACAAGATCGAGCAGGTGGTGCGGCTGATCCGCTCCAAGGGCGTGGGCGTCTATTTCGTGACGCAAAGCCCGCTCGATGTGCCCGATACGGTGCTGGCGCAGCTCAGCAACCGGGTGCAGCATGCGCTGCGCGCCTTCACCCCGCGCGACCAGAAAGCGGTGAAGACCGCCGCCGACACCTTCCGCCCCAATCCCAAGCTGGAGACGGCGCGGGTGATCATGGAACTGGGCAAGGGCGAGGCGCTGGTCTCGTTCCTGGAGGGCAACGGCACGCCGCGCATGGTGGACCGCACCATGATCTGCCCCCCCTGCGCGCGGCTGGGGCCGGTGACGATGGACGAGCGCAAGGCCGTCATCGCGGCAAGTCCGGTGAAAGGCAAATACGAACAGGCGATGGATTCGCAATCCGCCTACGAAGTGCTGGCGGGCCGCGCGCAACAGGCCGCCA
>JAFKFF010000123.1 GCA_017307315.1 Alphaproteobacteria bacterium | reverse complement strand
TCGGCGGAGATGGTACAGTTTCGTATTCGGAGTTCCATTTTGGTGCGGGCGAATCTTCCATCTTGAGAATGGTGAGCGAGATCGAGGCTGCTCCCGAAAACGCGTTGGTATTGATTGAGGAAATCGAAAACGGCCTCCATCCTGTCGCAGTGCGCCGAATGGTCGAATATTTAATAGATGTCGCAAATCGACGCTCAATCCAATCAATATTCACTACTCATTCTGAAGATGCTTTAGCGCCGCTGCCACCTGAAGCGATCTGGTCTTCGATTGACGGAAAGGCGCAACAGGGAAGGATTTCTATCGAAGCTTTGCGCGCGATTACCGGTCGAGTCGATGAACGGATGGCAATCTTCGTCGAAGATACCTTCGCTAAGGAGTGGATCGAAGGCATCATACGTACTGCGCTGCCTGCGAGCATGGACGAGATCGGTGTTTACGCGGTGAGCGGGGATTCTCGGGCCTATGCCATTCATATGGCGCATAAAAGTAATCCGGCGCTGACAGGGAAACTTAAGTCGATTTGCATTCTGGATGGAGATAGCCAAAAGCCTACGAGCACAGAAGAAGAGGTAATAAAGCTTCCTGGTCAATCGCCCGAATCTGAAGTGTTCAATTTTGTGAACGCGAAGCTCAATACACTTTCGATGAAGCTGGCAGTAGCTCTGCACCTGCCTTCGAGCAAAGATGCGGTTGTTAGCCAAGTTGTTGCGGATGTCTCGCGAAACAACCGAGATCCACATCTGTTATTCAGTCAGGTAGGCGATAAAGCCGGGCTAATCCCGGCCAACATCGTCTCTTCGGCCTTTATAGCTCTCTGGATGGAGGGCAATCCGCAGGAGGTACAGAGAATTGCAAAATTCATCGAAGCCGCAATGGCGAGCGCGGCTGTAGCCTAGCTCTATTTGGTTTTATGTGGTTCGGCTCAAGCTCCGCTGCATTCTTAGTCCTGCGTTTCGAATACCCACGCGTCTGAATCCAAAATCAAATGTCGTTCGACGCGACCTCTTCGCCTAGCCCGCTTTGTACTTTGCCGTCGTTATGAAGTTGGGGATTGACTCGATTTTGGCGAGAACATAGTGGGAACAAATTGGCGGTGCAGCTTGCGAGTACGCCATTTGCCGAAGAATTATGGTTGCTGCTGAGTCTTGGAGCCGTCGCCCCTGCCAAGGAAAACGACGGCCCCGTTCCACGGTGCTCAGCTGGCGAACCCTCTCTATGGGGTCCGCCGGGGGTAAACCAAGAAGCCCCCGGTTCGCCTATTGCGAACTTTACGCCCCATCTATTCACCCGCAATGGTCTTGTGATTGCCGCAAATGAAACATCTGTGCGCAATTTTATTACGCGATACTGATTCGATTTCGTTGCTTATTCGGACGCAAGTTTATCAAAAGTTCCTTCGTAAGAACATCATAAGAACAATATCTGGTATTCCCGATGAAAAACATGGCTTTAGGCGGTATCTTGCAAATGAGAACAAAGCATGTACTTTTGGGCCATCACATCGCTGCCAGGATTCGCTTGGGGATCGACCGGCGCTGTGAAATAACCGGGAGACAGGCATGTCACAGGCGGCGTTACGGGTGGTTGGCAAGGAAGACAATGCGGATCGCAAGCGGGCGCTGGAAGCGGCGCTGAGCCAGATCGACCGCGCCTTCGGCAAGGGCTCGGTGATGAAGCTGGGCAGCCGCGATCTGGGCGTGGCGGCGGATGCGGTTTCGACCGGCTCGCTGGGCCTGGACATCGCGCTGGGCATCGGCGGGTTGCCGCGCGGCCGCGTGATCGAGATTTACGGTCCCGAATCCTCGGGCAAGACCACCTTGGCCCTGCATGCGGTGGCCGAGGCGCAGAAGAAAGGCGGCATCGCCGCTTACGTCGATGCCGAGCATGCGCTCGATCCCATCTATGCCCGCAAGCTGGGCGTGGATATCGACGAGATGCTGATCTCCCAGCCGGACACGGGCGAACAGGCGCTGGAAATCACCGACACGCTGGTGCGTTCCGGCGGCGTCGATATCG
>JAFKFF010000122.1 GCA_017307315.1 Alphaproteobacteria bacterium | reverse complement strand
CCCGTGAAAGCCGTTGCTGAATGCGATGACCGTTTGGCGACCCGTCACCTTGCGCGCCAGCTTCAAAGCCGCTTCCACCGCATTGGTGCCGGTCGGGCCGGTGAACATCGCCTTATAGCGCAGCTTGCGCGGGCGCAGGATGCTCTTCTCGAATTCCTCGAGAAACGCAGCCTTGGCATCCGTATGCATGTCCAAGCTGTGCGCAATGCCGTCGAAGGCGATGTAATCCATCAAGGCCTTTTTCATGACCGGATGGTTGTGGCCGTAATTGAGAGTCGAACAGCCCGAGAGGAAGTCGAGATAGCGACCACCCTCATTGTCCTGCATCCAGGAACCTTCGGCGCGGGCGGACTGGCGAGGAAAGCCGCGCGAATAGCTGCGTACTTTCGATTCCATGCGGGTATAGATCGTGATGTCAGGCGTGGTGGCCGTCGGGATGGGTGAAACGGTCATCCAAAGTCCTTTCGGTTGGGATTTCTAGGAAGAGAGACGATCGGCCGGGATCGGCGCAATGCTGATCAGGTCTTCGCTCTCGTGGTGGCCGCCGAAATGCCGGTGGCGGTCGAAATAAGGGCGCACACCCATTTTAAGGCCATGCGCCCGGGCGAACCGGGTGAAGAGCGCGCGCGATGCGCGGTTGGAAGGAGAAACCGTGGCGGCCAGGCGGGTGGCACCGGCCGTGGCGGGCAATTCGAACAGCGCCTCCAGAAGCAGCAGGCCCAATCCGCGGCCGCGGGCATTCTCATGCACCGCGATCTGCCAGACGAAAATCGTGTCCGGCTCGCGCGGTGAGCGAAAGCCGGACACCCAGCCTTTCAGGCGCCCCTCCTCTTCCGCCAGCACACAAGTGTCGGCAAAATGCGAGCACTGCAGCAAGTTGCAATAAAGCGAGTTGCCATCGAGTGGCGGGCACGCCGCGATCAAGGCCGCCACCGCCATTCCGTCTGCATCGGTCGGCGTGCGAAAACGATAGCTGCCTGTCAGACGGCTTTCTTTCCCCTCCCCGCGCCGAAGAACGGCGACATTGCTGTTTTCGATTTTATGCAAGCCGTTGCTTCCATTATTATGATTTAATTGTCGAAATAAATCGACAAGTTCCAATGCCTTCTCAAAATCAAACTAAGGCACATGTTCAAATTTTTCAAGACATTTTTCCTCAAACAGGGACGATTTCCGCCATAATTGAAGCGTCAAATATTTTGTAAGTGGAAATATCTCATGGTCAATTGTTTCATAATGCAAAATATGTCGCGGTGTTCCCGGAAACCGGAATCGGGCTAGCTGCCGCGATGATTGAACCGCGCACCGAGGCCGCCCTTCGCGCCATCCGTCGACTGTTGCGCGCCGCCGAGATCGGCGAACGTCAATTGGCGACCGCTACCGGGCTGACGCCATCACAATTGGTGGTGCTCCAGGAAGTTTCCCGCCATGGCGAAACCACGGCCGGCCGCATCGCAAGCGCCGTGCAGTTCAGCCACGCAACCGTAACCAACCTGGTTGACCGCCTGGTCGAGCGAGACTTCGTGCGCCGGCAAAAGCGCGAACAAGACCGTCGGCAGGTTTGGGTTTCCATCACCGCCGAGGGCACAAAGGCGCTTTCTAGCGCACCCGACACGATGCAGGATCGCTTCCGCAGCCGTTTCGAATCAACGCCTGATTGGGAACAGGCAATGGTCGTAGCCATGCTGGAGCGGCTGACCAGCCTGCTCAACGCCGACCATATCGACGCTGCGCCGGTGATTGATGCAGGTCCGATAGATCGCGCTGGACCGATCTAAACCCGCTTAAAAATATCCGCGTCTATTCAGCATTTGGCGCAAACGTCCGATTTGGCACTTATTTCTGAGAGCGAACATTGTGGAGTGCATCGAGGCTTCTCGGGACCAGGAATTCCTCTGTGGGGTAGTCGGAGCATTACCGTCGGAGTGCCTAATCGTTGCGGAGCAACGCCAGGCTTTCCTTCTCTTCCCTATTTGGGGAGACGGGCGTCTGGCCTGAAGACTGGCGACACTGCGCGAC
>JAFKFF010000121.1 GCA_017307315.1 Alphaproteobacteria bacterium | reverse complement strand
GCTACTCTTCTTTCTTTCCGCAAGTGCAGCTTGCGCCGCTGCAAGACGCGCCACCGGCACACGGAATGGCGAGCAGGAAACGTAATCGAGCCCGGTGTCGTGACAGAAACGGATCGACGCGGGATCGCCGCCATGCTCGCCGCAAATGCCGAGCTTGAGGCTGTTGCGCGTCTTGCGCCCGCGCGACGCCGCAATGCCGATCAATTCGCCGACGCCATCGACGTCGATCGAAACGAAGGGATCGCGCGCGATCACGCCCTTGTTGATATATTCGTTGAGAAACATGCCGGCATCGTCGCGCGACAGGCCCAACGTTGTTTGAGTCAGGTCATTGGTGCCGAAGGAAAAAAATTCGGCGGTCTCCGCGATCTCGGCGGCGCGCAGAGCGGCGCGCGGCAATTCGATCATGGTGCCGATCATATAGTCCGGCACGCTGCCCTTGGTCTTCTTGAGGTCCTGAGCCACGGCGGCGATGCGCGCCGCAAGCCGGTCCAGTTCCGCCTTGTAGCCCACCAGCGGGACCATGATCTCCAGCTGCACGGGCTTGCCGCCGGCGGCCACGACATTGGCGGCCGCTTCCAGGATGGCGCGGGCCTGCATCTCGTAGATTTCCGGATAGGTGATGCCCAGGCGGCAGCCGCGATGACCCAGCATGGGGTTGGATTCGTGCAGCGCCGCTGCCCGCGCCTTCAGTTTCTCCACGGAAACGCCGCTGGCCTTGGAGACCTCCGCGATCTCCGAATCCTTGTGCGGCAGGAATTCGTGCAGGGGCGGATCGAGAAGACGGATGGTGACCGGCAGCCCTTCCATCGCCTTGAAAATTTCCTCGAAATCGCCGCGCTGGATGGGGAGCAGCTTGTCGAGCGCCGCCCGCCTTTCCGCCTCGGTGTCGGCCAGGATCATCTGCCGGACCGCCACAATGCGATCAGCTTCGAAAAACATGTGCTCGGTGCGGCAAAGACCGATGCCCTGGGCGCCGAATTTGCGCGCGGTCGCGGCATCGGTGGGCGTGTCGGCATTGGTGCGAACCTTCAAGGTGCGCACCGCGTCCGCCCAGCCCATCAACGTGCTGAAATCGCCGGTCAGTTCCGGCTGGCGCATCTTGACCGCGCCCTTATAGACTTTGCCGGCGGCGCCATCGATGGTGATCACTTCGCCGCGCTTGACGGTGAAATTACCCGAGGTCATCTCGCCTTTGGCGATGTCGATCTTGAGCGAGCCGGCGCCGGAAACGCAGGGCCGTCCCATGCCGCGGGCCACCACCGCCGCATGGCTGGTCATGCCGCCGCGCGCGGTCAAGATGCCCCTGGCGGCATGCATGCCGTGAATGTCTTCCGGGCTGGTTTCGGTGCGCACCAGAATCACGTCGTGATTGTCGGATGCCAGCTTCTCGGCTTCGTCCGCCGTGAACACGACTTCGCCGGTAGCGGCGCCGGGCGAGGCGCCCAGGCCTGCCGCGATTTCGGTCTTGGGGGCATTGGGATCGAGCGTGGGATGTAGCAGCTGATCCAGCGCCGCCGGATCGATGCGGGCGACCGCCGTGTCCTGGTCGATCAGCTTTTCGCGCACCATGTCGACCGCGGCCTTGAGCGCGGCTTCGGCCGTGCGCTTGCCCGAACGGGTCTGGAGCATGAAGAGCTTGCCTTCCTGCACCGTGAATTCCACGTCCTGCATGTCGCGATAATGCTGTTCCAGCCGCTCACCGATGGCCTTGAGTTCGGCGAACGCCTTGGGCATCGCCTCTTCCATCGACGGCTTCTTGCCGCCCTGGCGCTCGCGCACGATCTTGGAGATGGGCTGGGGCGTGCGGATGCCCGCCACCACGTCCTCGCCCTGCGCGTTGATCAGGAATTCGCCATAGAGCAGCTTCTCGCCGGTCGCCGGATCGCGGGTGAAGGCGACACCGGTAGCCGACGTCTCGCCCCTGTTGCCGAACACCATGGCTTGCACCGTCACGGCCGTGCCCCAGTCGGCGGGAATGTTGTGAAGCTTGCGGTAGGTGTTGGAGCGCGGGCTCTCCCAAG
>JAFKFF010000120.1 GCA_017307315.1 Alphaproteobacteria bacterium | reverse complement strand
CGCGCACCTTCTCCACCACGCGCTCGACGATGCGTTCCGTCACCACGGTCTGGACCTGGGGCTGGCTGTTATGCTGTACGGCTTGGTCTTCCATGTCATCCTCGAAATTGAAAACGGTGGTGGCGAGCGGTTGCGACAGTTTGGAACCGTCGCGGTAAAGAGCATTGGCCTTCAGCCCCAGCTTCCAGGAGAGCATATAGGCCTCGCCGCATTCCTTGACCGAAGCGGCATTGGGCATGTTGATGGTCTTGGAGATGGCGCCGGAGATGAAGGGCTGCACCGCCGCCATCATCCGGATATGGGATTCCACGCTCAGCGCCCGCTTGCCGACGCGGCCGCAGGGATTGGCGCAATCGAACACCGGCAGATGCTCGGCTTTCAGGTGCGGGGCCCCTTCCAGGGTCATCGCGCCGCAGACATAAAGGTTGGCGGCGTCGATATCGGCGCGGGAAAAGCCCAGCGCTTTCAGCATGTCGAAATCGGGCGCATCCATCTCGGCCGGCGGCAGCTTCAGAACGTCGCGGCAGAACGCCTCGCCCAGAGTCCATTTGTTGAAGACGAAGCGGATGTCGAAAGCCGATTCCAGCGCCGCCTCGATTTCCCGGATTTGCTCCTCGCCGAAGCCCTTGGCGCGCAGGGCGTCGAAATTGAGGCGGCCGGTGAAGCTTTCCAGCGAACCATAGCCGACCGCATAGGCGACGATGGCGTCGGTCTCGCTTTCGCTGTAGCCGAGGCTTGCCAGCGCTTCCGGCACGCAACGGTTGATGATCTTGAAATAGCCGCCGCCCGCCAGGGTCTTGAACTTCACCAGGGCGAAGTCCGGTTCGACGCCGGTGGTATCGCAATCCATCACCAGCCCGATGGTGCCGGTGGGCGCGATCACGGTGGCCTGGGCGTTGCGGAAGCCGAATTCCTTGCCCATGGCGAATGCGTCGTCCCAAGCCCGCGCCGCCGCTTTCGCCAGATCGGCCTGCGCGATGGCGTCGATATCGAGCGGGACCGGAGCGATGGAAAGCCGCTCATAGCCGGAAGCCTCGCCCCGCGCGGCGCGGGCATGGTTGCGCACCACGCGCAGCATGGCGTCGCGATTGGCGGCATATTCGGGGAAGGGGCCCAGCTCGCCCGCCAATTCCGCGCTGGTGGCGTAGGCGGTACCGGTCATCACCGCCGAGATCGCGCCCGCGATGGCGCGGCCTTCGCGGCTGTCGTAAGGGATGCCCGCCGACATCAGGAGGCCGCCGATATTGGCGAAGCCCAGCCCCAGTGTGCGGTAGTCGTAGGAAAGCTGCGCGATTTCCTTGGACGGGAATTGCGCCATCATCACCGAAATTTCCAGGACCATGGTCCAGAGCCGGACCGCATGCTCGAAGGCCGGGACGTCGAAAATCCGGGCGCCGTTTTCTTCCTTGCGGAACTGCATCAGGTTCAGCGAGGCGAGATTGCAGGCGGTATCGTCCAGGAACATGTATTCGCTGCACGGATTGGAGGCGCGGATGTCGCCGCCCGCCGGGCAGGTGTGCCAGTCGTTGATCGATGTGTGGAACTGGATGCCCGGATCGGCGCAGGCCCAGGCGGCATAGGAAATCTTATCCCACAGGTCGCGCGCCCGCACCGTCCTGGCGATGCGGCCATTGCCGCGATAGGTCAGGTGCCAGTCGTCATCCTCCTCGACGGCATTCAGGAAATCGTCGGTGACCCTGACGCTGTTGTTGGAATTCTGCCCCGACACGGAGGTGTAGGCATCGGAATCCCAGTCGGTGTCGTAGGTGGAAAATTCGATATCCTTGAAGCCCTGGCGCGCGAAGCTCACCACCCGCTCGATGTAATTGTCCGGGATCATCGCCTGGCGGGCGGCGCGGATTTCGCGGCGCAGGGCCGGGTTCTTCCGCGGATCGAAACAGTCGTTGCCCGAGCCTTCGCAATTGACGCAGGCCTTCATCACCGCCCTGAGATGCTTGGCCGCGAGCTTGGAGCCGGCGACGAGAGCGGCGACCTTCTGTTCCTCGATCACTTTCCAGTCGATGAAATCC
>JAFKFF010000119.1 GCA_017307315.1 Alphaproteobacteria bacterium | reverse complement strand
ACAGGCATTCCTCCTCCATTTGGGGTGGCGGCCTGCGTACCCGGCCCCGCCATTGCGACCGAAGACGGCGCTACAGAGCTTGCTCCGTTGGCTGCCTGAAAGCTTGAGCCCTGTTGAATGTCATGCTGCAGACCTGTTTGGTCTTGCCTCTCCAGCATCGCTTCCGGACTGCCGGTATCCATCGTTCCTGGCGCCCGCAATTCCATTAGGGAAATGATATCGGCCCGCTGCACATCCGGTGGCGCACTCGCCAGATCGTCCAGCGCAAAGGACAATTCATCAACCTTGGAAACGGGCAGCGTTGCGACGGTCTGTGGCATCACTCCGGCACTGGGCAAAGTGGGTCGCGTCGCCGAGTTCACGACACTTTGATCGACCAACGGATTGCGCAGGATCGCCTGATCCGCGGCGAGCTTCTCCAGATAGGCGCGCACCACATTCGAGAGCAAGGAGGCCTCACCTACCGAGAGAGGCCGGACAAAATCATCCGATTGGAGATTGATGTTTTCGCGACCGTTCAACACCGCCACAGGCGTAAAGGCCACTAGCGAGCGCAAAAGCGTGCCGGGATCCTTGCGCACAATGATGCCAAACAGCGTGTAAGGCGAAGGCCCAAGCGCGCCCGGCGCTTTCAGCATATCCGACAATTTCGTCCCAGATGCGACGGGATAGCCACCGGCCAACCCTGTACCGCCCGATAAAGTCGCCTGGCTGGCGGTTTCATCGGCACCCAATTGCACGAACAGGATTTCGCTGTCCCTGATCTGGTTCGCATCATTTCCCAGCGTATTGAGCTTTGTGTTGCCCTGCGCATCGATCTGCAGCACCGACAGGCGATAGCGGCCCCGTACTTCCTGGCCGCCTGCCAAGGCCAGCAAGGCCCGCGCGGACATGCCGGACTGGCCGGGCGCCAATTCGAATATGCCAGGCTGGCGCACAAGCCCGGATACGGCCACGGTACGGCCCAAAGGCGGAACGACAATCCGGTCCCCGTCCGCAAGGCGCAAATCCGACGCCGTGCCACCGCTGGTCAAGACGCTGTAAAGGTCGACCGTCCGCTGCTGACTACCGCGCTGAATGCGGATATTGCGCAAGGAACCCGTCTTCTTGATGCCGCCCGATACCAGGATCGCATCGACCACCGACGAAAGACCGGTGAGAAGCCTCTGGCCCGGCACAGCGACTTCTCCCGAAACCAGCACGCTGATTTGCCGGACGCGTCCGACCGAGACGGATGCATCGGTCGCAACATAGGCGCGATGAACCGCGGCCTCGAGATCTTGCCGGAAGGAACCGAAACTGCGCCCCGTGGCCGGAATGGGCGCCAGGCGCGGCAGCACGATCTGACCATTGCGGTTTACTTCCGCCCGCAACTCGCTGTTTTCCTGTCCCCGCAGAGAAACAACAATCTGGTCGCCGGGTCCCAGCACGTAATCGTCCTGCACGGCGCCGGTTTGCGCCATGGTAATATTGCGACCGCGTCCAAGCTGTTCATATCCGAACTGTTCAAGCTTGGCGCCGGCGCGCGCGGAAAGAATTTGTTCAAGCCGTGACGGAGGCAATGGCGGACCGTTCTGAGCCGGCACGGCCTGAACAATCACGCTTCCCTGCCCGTTTCCAGAAAGGTCAGAGGTAGTGCCCGAGCCTCGCTGACCATATTGCTGCCGCAACTGGTTCAGGAGATCACCGGAGCCGCTGGGTAATGTCTGAGCCTGGACCGCTCCAGGATAGATCGCACTTAGCCCCGCCATCGCGAGCGGCACCAAAAATCCCACACCAAAAAAGGCTTTGCGCCCATTGAGGCGCACCCGGCCCCAGTAGCTATTCAACATCGGCCCCTCAAGGCGCAGCAACCTCGGCGCTTTAGCATAGCCAAAGAGACCTGGTAACTAAAAAAAGAATTTTCTTGCAATTGCTTAGGTGAAAGGCAAGGAAGGCGAAAGCGGTCGAGTGAAGGCGAAAACGTGCGGGCAAGGGCAGCCAAACGCCCCCGGAAAGGGCGCCTGATCCTGTGGACCGTGTTGTGCCTGT
>JAFKFF010000118.1 GCA_017307315.1 Alphaproteobacteria bacterium | reverse complement strand
GTCGTCCCTTGGCGATGTCGTGGAGGAAAAGCGCTACATAGAGCAAGCGCGTATCGTTGAGATGCGGCAGCAATTCGTGGGTCAGCGGCAGCTCGTCGCGCAGGCCGCCATTGGCGATCTGCGCCATCACGCCCACGGCGCGGATCAGATGCTCGTCCACCGTATAATGGTGGTACATGTTGAATTGCATCAGGCCCACGGCATGGCCGAAGGCGGGCACGAAGCGGCCCAGCACGCCCGCCTCGTTCATCATGCGCAGCGCCCATTCCGGATTGTGGCGCGAGGTCAGCGTCTCCAGGAAGATGCGGTTGGCTTCCGGATCGTTCCGCAGTTCGTCGGTGATCAGGTCCAGCGAGCGGGTGAGGGTGCGCAGCGCATGGGGATGGATGTCCACGCTCTTCTCGTCGGCCATGTGGAAGATGCGCAGGATGTTGACGGGATCGCGGCTGAAGGCCTGCGCCGCCGCCGTCAGCCGGCCATTCTCGACATAGAAGGCATCGCCGGACTCGCGCGGCTTGAGGAAGCCCGGCAGCATGCGGGTGAGCGAGGCCTTGGGTTTCTTGTGCTGCTCTTCCAGCGCGGCGATGAAGATGCGGGTGAGGTCACCCACATCCTTGGCGACCAGGAAGTAGGCGCGCATGAAGGCTTCGACCGCCCGGCGCGGCTTTTCCGGATTGGCGTAGCCCAGCGCGGCGGCAAGGCCGGTCTGCACGTCGAAGGAGAGCCGGTCTTCCTGCCGTCCCAGCAGATAATGCAGCCGGACGCGCACGTTCCACAGAAAGGCTTCGGCCTTCTGGAACGTGCGGTATTCGTCGGCGGTGAAGACATTGTGCCCGATCAGGTCCGATGTCTGCTCGACGTGATAAAGATATTTGCCGATCCAGTAGAGGGTCTGCAGGTCGCGCAGCCCGCCCTTGCCTTCCTTGACGTTGGGCTCGACCAGATAACGGCTTTCGCCCTGGCGGGCATGGCGCGCATCGCGCTCCGCCAGCTTGGCCTCCACGAAATCCTGGCCGTTGCCGGTGGCGACCTCTTTCCAGAAGGACGTGCGCAACTGGTCGTAGAGGGCGCGGTCGCCCCACAGGAAGCGCGCCTCCAGAAGCGCGGTGCGGATGGTGATGTCCTGCTTGGCCAGCCGGACGCATTCGGCCAGGCTGCGGGTGGCGTGGCCGACTTTCAGGCCCAGGTCCCACAGCATGTAGAGAATGAATTCGATGACGCTTTCGCCCCAGGCGCTTTGCTTGAAGGGGCGCACGAACAGAAGATCGATGTCGGAGCCCGGCGCCAGCTCGCCGCGGCCATAGCCGCCGGTGGCGACGATGGCGAGCCGCTCCGCCGTGGTGGGGTTCTGGGCGTAATAGACATGCTTGACCGCGAAATCGTAGATCACCTGGATCAAGGCATCCTGCAGCGCCGACAGCGCGCGCGCCGCTTCCAGGCCCGGCAGGCCGTGCTGTTCCACCGCGTCGCGCACGGTGCCGCGCCCGGCGTTGAACGCGTCCTTGATCAGGCCCAGCCCGTCGCGCCGCAGCGAACCGCTGTCCGAGCTTTCCCTGGCCAGGGCGGTGAGGGCATGGCGCAGCGCATGGGCGTCGATCAGGGCCGCCAGCTTCAGTTCGGCGATGGGCCGCGCCAGACCCATCAGGATTTCCCGGTCGGCGCGGGGCGGGGCAGCGGGCCTTGGGTGCGCACGATCACGCCGCAGGCGATGCGCGCCCCGGATTCGCCCATGGGCTGGCTGTGGGAGTCGTCGCCGCGCTGGTCGAGGATGATGGCGACGCCGTCGCGGTCGAAGATGGAACGCTTGCCGTTGCCCAAGCTGAAGCCGTTGACCAGGGTGGCGGCATGGAGCCGCCCGTCGGCGCCGGCATATTGATTGGGCAGGTCGCCCGCCAGGGGGCCGCCATCCGCCAGGAAGCCATGCTTGCGGATCACCGGGCCCAGCCCAAGGATGGGGCCGGCGCTGGTGAAGCCGGTCTTGGGATCGCAACTGCCCGAGACATGCAGATGAATGCCGTGCGCGCCCGGCGGCA
>JAFKFF010000117.1 GCA_017307315.1 Alphaproteobacteria bacterium | reverse complement strand
GCCGCCATGCCCGCCGCGTATTCGCCCGTCTCCTGCCGCAGAAGGCCCAGAATATAGGGGCCGGCAAAACCGCCGGCCGCCGTTCCCATCGTATTGATGAGCGCGATCCCGCCCGCCGCCGCCGCTCCGCCCAGGAAGGTCGACGGCAGGACCCAGAAAGGACCCTGCAGCGCCATCGAGCCGATCAGCACCAGGGTGAGGGCAGCGAAGACGACGAGATTGGATTGCACGATGCTGGCGACGAGGAAGGAGGCCATCATCATCAAGGCCGGCGCGGCGACATGCCAGATGCGTTCGTTCCGCTTGTCGCTGGAGCGACCCCAGTAAATCATCGCGACCATGGCGAGGAAATAACAAGGCGCGATCGCGAAGCCGGTGGCGAGGTTGGAAACACCCATGCCCTGGACGATTTGCGGCATCCACAGCCCGACGCCATAGAAGGCCATGGAATAGCCGAAATAGACGATACCGAGCATGTAGACCCGCGGATCGCGCAACGCGCGCGACAGGTCGCGATGCTCCGCCGCATCGTCTTTGGCCAGGGCGTCGGCGATTGTGCCTCTTTCGTCGTCGCTCAACCATTTCGCATCGGCCGGCTTGTCGGGCAGGGCCTTCAGCACCACCAACGCCAGCAGCATGGCCGGCGCGCCTTCGATCAGGAACAGCCATTGCCACCCGGCGAGGCCCAGGACACCGTTCAAGCCCAGCAGCAGGCTGGAAAGTGGCGCCCCCACGATATTGGCCAAGGGGTTGGCGGCCATGAAGAGGGCGACCAGCCGGGCCCGGTAGGATTTGGTGAACCAGTAGGTCAGGTAGAGAATCATGCCCGGGAAGAAACCGGACTCCACGATCCCCAGCAGAATGCGGACCGCATAGAAGCCGTTGGCGCCACTGACCGCGGCATTGGACGCCGACAGCGCGCCCCAGGCGAGCAGGATGCAGAAGATCCAACGTCGCGCGCCCACCCGCTCCAGGATTGCATTGGCGGGCACCTGAAAGAGCGCATAGCCGAGAAAGAAAGCGCCCGCGCCGAAACCATAGACCGCCGGGCTGAAACCCAGGTCGCGATTCATGGTCAGCGCGGCAAAGCCGACATTCACCCGGTCGATGATGTTGACGAAGTAGAGCAGCATCATCAGCGGGATGAGCCGCCAAGCGCATTTGATGAAAACCTGGTCCTGCCGCTCGTCCATGACGCCCCCGCCCGGGCCGTCTGCAGTTCCGGCCGCAGCTCACCCCTTAGCATGCTTCGCGGGCGCGCGCGATTTTCCGGTTTTCGGGGTGCTTCTGTGTTGTCAGGGATGGGCTATAGTCCTCACCGCTTTGGCATCCAGGGGTGGGGCAATGGTCTGGAAACTGGCAGGCGCGGGCATTCTTCTGGTCTCGGCGTTCACGCTGGCGGCCGAGGCCCATGTGGTCCGGCTTCGCGTGGAGCATCGCGATCCGGTTCTGGACGGCAAGGCCTTCGGTAATGCCGGCGCTTACGAGAAGCTCAGCGGCAAAGTCGAGTTCGCCCTCGATCCCGGACTCGCGATCAACAAATCCATCATCGATCTCGATCTGGCGCCGAAGAATGCACAAGGGCTGGTGGAGTTCACCGCCGATTTCATGATGCTGAAGCCCATCGATCCGGCGAAGGGCAATGGCAGACTGTTCGACGAGGTGGGCAATCGCGGCGGCAAGGCAAGGCTGTCCATGTGCCAGAAGGCCAAGGGCAGCCGCGATCCGCAGACAGCGGAGGAATTCGGCAACGGCGCCTTGATGAACCAGGGCTACACGCTGGTATGGCTGGGCTGGCAATGGGACGTGCCGAACGGCCAGATGCGGATGGACATGCCGATCGCCACGGAAGATGGGAAAAAAATCACCGGACTGGTGCGAGGCAATTTCATTCCCAACGACAATGCGCCGACCCAGCCGTTGGCGGACCGCAATCATCTCGCCTATCCGATCGACGATCCCGACGGGCCGGACAGCGTGATGACGGTGCGCGACCGGCCCGCCGACACGCCGCAGGTGATCCCGCGCGCCAAATGGCATTTCGTGGG
>JAFKFF010000116.1 GCA_017307315.1 Alphaproteobacteria bacterium | reverse complement strand
CCGACGTCATGATGTGGCTGTCCTGGTGGCACAAAACCGCGCCGAACGGCGGCGTCAGGCAGGCCAGCGCCAGGGCGTTGGCCGCCGTGCCGGTATAGACGGGAAAGGCCGCCACGTCCCGCTCGAACAGGGCCGAGAATCGGGCGGTCAGATTCTTCGTGACGCCGTCATTGCCATAGGCGAGCGCGGCGCCTTTATCGGCGGCTTCCAGGGCGGGCCAGATCTGCGCCAGCACGCCATAGGCGTTGTCGGATGCGAAATTCATATGTCACCAGCTTCCAACGTTGGGCATCGAAATCCAGGGCTCGCGCGGCGAAAGCGCCTGGCCTTCCTGCAGCAGTTCGATGGAGATGCCGTCTGGCGAGCGGATGAAGGCCATATGGCCGTCGCGGGGCGGGCGGTGGATCGTGACGCCGGCCGCGGCCAGTTTTTCGCAAAGCGCGTAAATGTCTTCCACCGCATAGGCGAGATGGCCGAAATTGCGGCCCCCGCCATAAATTTCCCGATCCCAGTTCCAGGTCAGTTCCACCATCGGGGCGCGTTCGCCCTGCGCGGGACGGTCGTCCGGAGCGGCCAGAAAAACCAAGGTAAACCGGCCTTTCTCGTTCTCCACGCGGCGAATCTCGATCAGGCCCAGCTTCGCGCAATAAAAATCCAACGCTGATTCCAAGTCGGAAACGCGCACCATGGTGTGGAGATATCGCATCGGAAACTCTTCGAAAGGAGGCGCGCCACTCTCTCCCGAAGGCCAAAATCGCGCAATTCCGCCGCTCCGCTTTCGCAAGATCGTGCGCGTGCATTTTTTTCACAGGCTTTTTCGCCGCATGCTGTGACACAAAAGCGGGCGAGGAACTCGCGCAGGGCGCCCAAATTGACGCCAATCACTTATGTTGCTCTGCAAATAAGAAAATATTCAAGGAACACGCAATGCGCGATTCCCATCGGAATCATGGGATGTTATGACACAGTTGCCTTTTTCTCTCTCATGCTGCATTTGCGAGATAAGTGATCCACAGGCTTCAGCCCCGCTGGGCGCGCCGCTGCCGCGGCGCCTGTCGCGGCAGCCCGGTTCGTTACCGTGTTTGCGTTTCCTCTTGCCAAGCGCGATTACGATTGCTTTAACAAAGACCAACGAGCGCTAACGAATAGCGCCAGGTTGGGAAGAATTTTGTCTCGATCCCAAGTTTGTTAGCCCGGCGCAAGCGCGCCGGGTTTGTCTTGTCTAGTGAGCGAGAGCGCATGGAACGTCCACATCACCTCCAGACCGGTAACTCCTCCGCCAGCAGCAAGCTGATGGGGTTGGCCATCGTTATCGGGATTCACGTCCTGGCGATCGCCGCGCTTGTCGCCGCGTTGGCGTCGGGCCAGATCATGAAGCAAATCCGCGACATCCAGGCCTCGGTGGCCGCCGAGAAGGTGCCGCCGAAAGCGCCGCCGCCGCCGCCGCCGGATCTGGCCAAGCCGCCGCCGCCGGTCGCGATCGTCCCCGAATTCAGCGTCCAGCAGGAGGCGCCTCCGCCGATCACCACGGTGAAGACCCCGCCGCCGGCTCCGCCCAAGGCCGCGCCCCCGGCCGCGCCGCCGACGCAGCTGGAATCGATTCAGCGTACCCACACGCTGCCGCCCTATCCCACCATCTCCCAGCGTCTGGGCGAGCAGGGGACCACCCAGATGGAAGTCGCCATCAACAAAGAAGGCTCCGTCGAAGGGTGCAAGGTCATCAAGTCATCCGGTTCCGAGCGTCTCGATACCGCCGCTTGCTCTTACGTGCAGAGCCACTGGCGGTGGAAGCCGCCGACGCAGAACGGCCAGGCGGTCGCAGTCAACACCAACGTGTCTGTGGTCTGGAATCTTAAAGACGCTCAGTAACAACCAATTTATCTGCTTATTCACGGAGTGAGAAAATGAACTTCAAGACTCTGACGATCGCTGCCGCTATCGTCTTCATGACCGGCCTGGGCGCTGTTGCTCCGGCTTCCGCCCAGACCGGCGCCCGATGCCGCCGCCGCCCCCGCGCCGGCCAACAACGCGGCCGCCGAAGTGGCCGCCGCCAATGAATCGACCCCCTACGGTCTCAGCCACATCTGGGAAACTGGCAACCTGGTTTCGCGCGGCATCCTGATCGTTCTGGCGATCATGTCGCTGGGCACCTGGTACATCTTCTTCACCAAGTGGATCGACCAGCAGCGCATCCTGGGTCAGGTCAAGACGGTCGAGAAGAAGTTCTGGACCTCCGCCACCCTGAATGAAGGCATCGACAAGCTGCCGAAGGCTTCCGTGTTCCGCGGCATCGCCGAAGCGGGCGTCAACGCCTCCACCAGCGGAAGCAGCCTGGTCGGCATGAACGACTGGATCGGCATGTCGCTGACCCGTCAGCTGGAAGACGCCAACGCCAAGATGCAGGGCGGCGTCACCTTCCTCGCCTCGGTCGGCTCGGTCTCGCCGTTCGTCGGTCTGTTCGGTACCGTCATGGGCATCCTGAACGCCCTCATCGGCATCGGCGTCGCCGGTCAGGCTTCGATCGACAAGGTCGCCGGCCCGGTCGGTGAAGCGCTGATCATGACCGCCCTCGGTCTGGCGGTCGCGGTTCCGGCGGTGTTGCTCTACAACTACCTGGTCCGCCGCAACAAGGTGATCACCGAGAAGCTGCGCGCCTTTGCGGGCGACCTCCAGGCCTATC
>JAFKFF010000098.1:6173-33829 GCA_017307315.1 Alphaproteobacteria bacterium | reverse complement strand
CCAAACCGCGGGAGACCGCATCGGTGGCTCTCGCGCTACGGACAATCGACGATTTCGCGCCCAGGTCCGGGAAACCCAGCCGGTGCAGTCCCGCCAGCGCCTGGATAAGGGCCGGGCTGAAGCTGGTCGTGAGATCCGCCATCCGGGCCTGATGAAACGCTTCGCGCCGATCCCACAGCGTAGTGACCATGGAAGCGGCAAACCCGCCGGCCGTTATGCGCGCGAAGTTCGACAAGCCGGATGCCAGAGGTATGCGCGCCGGCGTCACGCCATCAAGCAGGATGGTGATCATCGCCAGGAAGAAGGTGGCCATGGCGATGCCCTGCACCAGCAACGGCAGCATGAAAGCGAAGAAGCTGGCGTCGGCGGTGAGGTTCGCGCGCATCAAGTAGGACACGCCGAAGGCAATGAAGGCCAAGGTGGAAATGATGCGAGCATCGATGCGCGACATCATGCGCGCCGTGAACGGCGTCAGCAGAACGGCGATGACGCCGGTGGGCGCCGCCACCAGCCCCGCCCAGGTCGCGGTGTAGCCGATCTGGGTCTGCAGCCATAACGGCATCAGCAGATTGTTGGCAAAGAACACGGCATAGCCGAAGCAGAAGGCCAGGGTTCCGAGCGCGAAATTTCGGTTCTTGAACAACGACAGATCCACGATCGGATGGGTCTCGGTCACTTCCCAGATCACGAAGGCGACAAAAAAGATCGCCGTTACGATCGCTTCGATCACGATCGTGCTGGAAGAGAACCAGTCCGCATCCTTGCCGGTGTCGAGCATGATCTGCAGGGTTCCGACCCACACGATCAGCAGTCCCAGCCCGACGGTATCGATCGGCAATTTGCGCGTCGGCGTCTCGCGGCTTTCCAGCGCGCGCCAGGACAGGAATGCCACGATGAGGCCTACCGGCACATTGATCAGGAAGATCCAGCCCCAATGGTAATTGTCGGAGATATAGCCGCCCAGGATCGGTCCGCAAATCGGCGCCACCAGGGTGGTGATCGACCAGATGCCGAGCGCGGTCGCCCGCTTTTCGTGCGGGAAGATGGAAATCAGCAACGCCTGGGAGCCCGGGATCATCGGCCCGGAGGTGCCGCCCTGGAGAATGCGAAAGAAGATCAGCGACGACAGGTTCCAGGCGATGCCGCAGAGAAAGGACGCGATGGTGAAAGCCACCACCGAAAAGACAAAAGTCCTGACCACGCCGTAGCGGCCCATCAGCCAGCCGGTCAGCGGCACGCCGATGCCGTTGGCGACGGCGAAGCTGGTGATCACCCAGGTGCCCTGGTTGGTGCTGACACCCAGATTGCCGGCGATGGTGGGCAGCGACACATTGGCGATGGTTGAATCCAGCACCTGCATGAAGGTGCCCAACGCCAGGGCCAGCGCCGTGATCGCCAGGGTCGCGCCCTTCATGGGCGGCGGCTCGGTCGACGCCACGGCTTTGGCGGATCCACTCATTGGTCGCGTGCCGCCGTGCGAGTGGCGCCGTTCGCGGCCAGAATCCGGGCGATGATCGCGTCGGCTTCGGCCTTGGTATCGTCACCGAGATCGGCTTCGGTGGTTCCGCGCCCCACCTTGGCGGTCATCTGCGGACCGGAGGTATCCTTGATGGAGACCCGCGCCGTCACCGAAAGGCCAATCCGGAGCGGATGCTCCGCCAGCTCCTTGGGATCGAGCGCGATGCGCACGGGAACACGCTGGACGATCTTGATCCAATTGCCCGAAGCGTTCTGCGGCGGCAAAAGCGCGAAGGCACTGCCCGAGCCCGCGCCCAGACCTTCGACATGGCCGTGATAAGTCACCCGGCCGCCATAGATATCGGCGGTGACCGTCACGGGCTGGCCGATCCGCATGTCCTCAAGCTGGACTTCCTTGAAATTGGCATCGATCCAGACGTGATCGAGCGAGACCACCGCCAGAAGCGGCGTGCCGGCCGCGACCTGCTGGCCCAGCTGCACCGTACGCTGCGCGATCACGCCGTCCACCGGCGCCACGATCTTCATGTGGCTTTTGGCGATCACGGCGGTACGCAAGCTCGCTTCCGCCGCCAGCACTTCGGGATTGTTGGCGACGTCGGTGCCCTGGATTTGCGACAGGGCTTGCTCGTGACCGCTCTGGGCGGCGGCGAGCGCGGCTTCCGCCGCCCGGACATTGTCGCGGGCATGCGCCAGCTCTTCCGCCGACACCGCGCCATCCGCCGAGGCCTGCTGACGCCGCTGATAGTCGGTCCGGGCCAGCGCCACCGCCACTTCCGCCTGCGCCACCCGCGCACGCGCGCTGCCGGCATTCGAGAAAGCGCCTCTCACGGCACGGACCGTGCGGGCGAGATTGGCTTCCGCCGCCTGCAGATTCACGTTCGCGACGGACGGGTCCATTTCCAGCAGGAGCTGGCCGCGGCGGACCGACTGGGTGTTGTCCGCATGCAGCGCCATCACTGTCGCATTCTCGCGGCTGGTCACCGCCACGATATTGCCGCTGACATAGGCGTCGTCGGTACTCTCATAGAAGCGGGCGTCGAAGAACCAGTAGGCGCCATAGGCAAGGCCGGCGATCACGATCACCGCGCCCAGGACCAGAAAGCCGCGCTGGCGGCGGGAATTGTTGTTGTTGCTGTTGCTGGCATCGCTCATGGCGTCAATCCTTGGCCGTGTGCATAGGAGAGGAATGGGAAGCGTCCGCGGCTTTCAGCGGAGCATCGGTGCCGGGGTTGAACCCGCCACCCACCGACAGAAGCAGGGTGACACGCTGAATGGTGGAATTGGCGACCAAAGCCGCCATCTGCTGGCGGGCCGTCAGCAGCGTGTTTTCGGCATTCAGCATCGGAATCTGGTCGGAAAGTCCGCTGCGGTAACGGCTTTCGGCCAGCGCGAGCGCGCGCTGCGCGCTGTCGACGGCATCCTGCTGATCCGCCCGTTGGCTCTCCAGGCTGGAGACCTCCGTCATCGCATCCGCGGTCTGGTGGATCGCCGACAAGACCGTGCCGTTATAGTCGGCGACTGCCGCGTCGAGTTCCGCTGTCGCTCCGGCATAGCGGGCGCGGATTTTGCCCGCATCGAAGATCGGCAGATGGATCGCCGGCCCCGCGCCATAGGTGAAAGAATCTCCGCCCAACAGGTTGGAAAGGCCGATCGCCTGAAACCCGACCAGGGCCGTGAGATTGATGTTGGGATAGAAGTCGGCGTGCGCGGCTTCGCGCCCCTTGGCGGCAGCTTCGATCCGGGCCTGCGCCGCCAGAATGTCGGGCCGCCGGGCCAGAAGATCGGCGGGAAGCGCCTTAGGAAGCGGCAAGGCGGTATCGAGATGGGGCGCCGGGCGCGTGATGGTCGCGTAGGCGGCCGCGCCCTGCCCCGTCAGCGCCGCCACGGCATGGACGTTAAGGTCGCGCTGGGCTTGCGTATGCTTCACCTCCGCGCGCGCCAACGCCAGAAGAGCCTTCGCCTGCTCCACCGCGCTCGCATTCTCGAGGCCCGCATTAAAGCGTCCCTGCGTCAGTTTCAGGATTTCCTCGCGTTCGCGCACGCTTTCGCGCGCGATGTCGTTGTCCTGATAGGCGAGAAGCAGGTTGATGTAGGTCTGGGCGAGCGCCCCCGACAGCGCCAGCCGTGCGGCCGCTGCATCCAGCGCCGCGGCGCGGACATTGTCATGCGCCCGGCCGATGATGGCCGCCTGCTTGCCCCAGAAATCGATATTCCAGGTGAGGTTGGCGGCGACCTGCCCATACCAGCGATAGGAACCACCGAAGGGCGGCGGGATGATGTAGTCTTTGCTGAACAGAAGGCGCTGTTCCTGGCCGTCGAGGCTGACTTGCGGCCGGTCGTCGGCGCGCGCACCCGAAAGCTGCGCCTGGGCCGCGCGGATGCGCGCCAGGGCGTCCTGCAAAGTGGGATTGCCCGCCAGGGTCAATTCCGCCAGGCGATCGACCTGCGGGTCCCGGAAAGCTTTCCACCAGGCGTCATCGAAATGCGGCGCCGCCTCGGCGGACAGGCCCAGGCTGTCGGGCGCAAGCGCACGTGCCTGGGGGGTGGTCGTCGGCGCGGAGACGCAGGCCGACAGCAACAGAGCGGACAGGAGAGCGACTGGCTTTTTCATGACTGATGTTCCCGCCGGTGGCGATGCTCGCGGCGTTCGCCGCGGCGCCGGACCGGGATGGACTGCTTTTCCGCCTGCCGGCGTGGGCGCGGATTGTCCTGGTTGCGCTTTCCTTCCGTCGCCGCGGTCAGCCGCGACAGAAGCTTGATCAGAAGCTTGATTTCCAGATGGCTGAACCCGGCCAGAAGCCCATTCCAATGCGCGACCACGCGGGGAAGCAAGATTTCGACCATCGTCAGCCCCTTGGGCGTCATGCTCAAGGTGACGACACGGCGATCGGTTTCGCTGCGGACCCGTTGAACCAGGTCACGCTGCTCCAATTCATCCAGAATGCGGGTCAGCGAGCCCGCATCGTGACAGATATCGCGCGCCAGTTCCGCCGAGGTGGAATGGCCCCACTCGCGCAAGGCCATCAGCACCGTCCATTGCGAAAATGTCAGGGACTGGTCCGCGAACAGCGCCTCCATCTGCGGCAGCATCAGGTTGGAGGTTCGCCGGATCAGGTAGCCGACGGAATTTTCCATGCCGTAATGGGTGGCGCGATAAAAAGGCCGCATATCCCTGTCCCGGTTGGGGTAATAATTGCGTCAGCAATCATTGCTTCGGCAAGCATATACGCCGGCGGCCGGGCCGCCGCACCCTACAATTGCGCCTTGCCAGCCTTGCGGAAATAGCGGACCTGAAGCGGCTCCAGGAAAAATGTGAACCGGTTGCCACGACGCTGGCGCCGGGCAATTCCGCCCGGGACCGCGACAATCAAGGAGATGGAGTATTTTTGCGGTTCAACGAAACGCAAAAATACCTCAGAAAGAACCATGCCATCCTTCGTCTATGTCCTGATCGCACGAAGCAAAGCCGGAAAGACCAGGACTTATGTCGGCTGGACCTTGGACCTGGACCGCCGCCTCGCCGAGCACAATGGCAGGAACGCCAAAGGCGCCAAATTTACCCGCGGTCAGGTTTGGACCCTGATCTATGCCGAAAAGCACCGCACCCGCCGCAAAGCGATGGCCCGGGAATATGCCTTGAAGCACGACCGCCTCTTTCGGGCGGCACTGCGGTCGCCTTGATCTTCCTTTTCTGGCACAGTGCGCGGCGGGGAGAATTTCGCGCATGATCTTCGAGCAGATTCCGACCGGGGGATGCCAGTCCTACCTTCTGGGTTGCGGCGAAACCCATGCCGCCGTCCTGATCGATCCCAATCTCAAGCAGATCGATCACTATCTGGGGCTGGCGGCGAAGGACAGTTTGCGCATCCATTATGTCCTCGACACCCACACCCATGCCGATCATTTTTCCGCCGCCAAGGAACTGGGCCGGCGGTTGAAAGCCAAAGTGGTCACCCATCGCCTGTCGCCCGCCCCCTATGCCGACTTCCGGCTTTGCGACGGCGAGATCCTGCGGGTGGGCGAGATGCGGCTGACGGCATTGCACACGCCCGGCCACACCCGCGATTCCATGTGCATGATTGCCGAGGACCGGGTCTTCACCGGCGATACTTTGCTGATTGGCGGCACCGGGCGCACCGATCTTCCCACCGGCGATCCCGAGGCGCTGCATGACAGCCTGTTCAACCGCCTGCTCAGACTCGATCCGGCGCTGAAGGTTTATCCCGCGCACGACTATAAGGGGCGCAGCCACTCCACCATCGGCGATGAGATCGCCAAAAACCCCCGGCTGCAGAAGCGCGACCGCACCGAATTTGTCGAGATGATGCGCGCGCTCAATCTGGAGGCGCCCACTCATCTCACCGAAGCCTTGCGCACCAATATGAGCGGCGGCAAGACCGTGGCGCAGCTTCTGTCCGACGCCGCCGCCAATATCGCCTTCATCTCGATGGCCGAACTGGCGGAGCGGGTGAAGCGCAACGATCTGGAGCTGGTGCTTCTGGACGTGCGCGAGAAGGAAGCTTTCGCCGCCGGCCATATTCCCGGCGCGCGCCACCTGCCGCGCGGCCAGCTGGAATTGCGCGTCAATTCGGAGTTGCCCGATCCCACCGAGCGCATCCTGGTCTGCTGCGAGTTCGGACAGATCTCCACCCTCGCCGCCGCCACGTTGCGCGAGTTGGGCTATACCCATGCCGCGGCGCTGGATGGCGGGATCAAAGCCTGGCGCGAGAGCGGCTTGCCCCTGAGCGGCCTCTGATTTCACGGTTATCGGCCCGTTAACCCCGTGCCGCCTACCCTCCGCTGCTTTTTGGGGATTTTCCGGCATGTGCGGCATCGCAGCGGCAATCAATTGGGATGGCGCGGAAGAGACTGTCCGGCGCCTGATCGCGGGCATTGCGCATCGCGGCGACATCAGCGACCCCATCGCGTGCCCGGCCAAGGATATCGCCATGGGCACGCGACGCCTGCGCATCGTCGATCCGCGCCAGGGCACGCAGCCGCAAGCCTCTTTCGATGGCCGGCTGCTGGTCGCGATGAATGGCGAGATCTACAACCACGCGACATTGCGCGCGGAACTGGAAAAGCTCGGCGTCCCTTTCCGCACCGAAAACGACACCGAAGTTCTGGCCAATGCGCTTCAGGTCTGGGGCGCGCAGGCGTTCAAGCGCTTGAACGGCATGTATGCCTTCGTCGCGGTCGACACTTCGACGGGAGAATTTCTGGCGGCGCGCGATCCTTTCGGCGTCAAACCGCTCTATCTCATCCAGTCCGGCACACGCTTTCTGTTCTGCTCCGAGATCAAGCCGCTTTTGGAAGCCAGTCCCGAAGGGGATGTGATGCTTCTACCGCCGGGCTATCTCTTGACGCGCAATTTCTGCCGCCAATTCTATCAATTGCCCGCTTCGCCCAGGACGGGATCGGCGCGGGAACTGGATGCCATTTTGGCCGAAGCCGTGCGCCTGCGGCTTCCGCCCGACCTGCCTGTCGCGAGCCTCTTCAGCGGCGGCATCGATTCCACTCTGATGATGCATTATGCCCGCCGTCACCGGCCCGAGATGCCGGGCTATATCATCGCCGGCCCGGATGCGCCCGACCTCCAATATGCCAGGGCTTATGCCGGCGCCTCGGGCATGGACATGCGCGAGGTGGCGTTCGATCCGCAAAGCGGCGAAACGCTGTCGCTGCTGGAACGCGTGGCCGGCGTGGCCGAGGCCTTCGAGCCCGCCATCCTGCGCCCCAGCCTCTATGCCTATCTGATTTCACGCCGCATTCACGAGGATGGTTATCGTGTCGCCCTGTGCGGCGAAGGCGCCGACGAATTGTTCGCTGGATATGGCCCGCTGGAACACAGCTTCGCGCAATCGACCGCGCTGGGCCGCAATGTCCAGGAACAATGCCTCTCGATGATGCACCGGGCCAACCTGCAGCGGGTGGACCGCTGTTCGATGCGGTTCGAACTGGAAATCCGTGAGCCCTTCCTGGACCCGGTGCTGGCCGAATATGCCCTTGGCCTGGACGCCGCCGCCCTGCTCAAGACGGTCGATGGCTATCCGCAAGGCAAGCAGCCCTTGCGCGCGCTTTACGACCTTTACCCGGGCGAGCTTCCGATGGCGATCCGCGACCGCCGCAAGATCCATTTCGACGAAGGCGCCGGCATCGCGTCGGAAGGCGACGCCTGGGCCAGCCTGTTTGACGATGCGGTCAGCGACCGCGAGTTGCAGGATGGCATGCGCGAATATGCGGCCTTCGAGATTGCGACCAAGGAAGAATTGTTCTGCCTGCGCGCACTGGCCCGGCAGATGGACATCCATCGCGTCTCGCACCTGAAGAGCCGCACCAGGCTCTATGTGCCGCAAAACACGCCGGCCATGCCCGAGGCGATGGCGCGGCTGAGGCCGGCGGGAAGCTGATTATTCCGCCGCCGCGCGATTGCGCCGGTCGAAGGAATCCCACACCCCGCCCTGACCATCCCAGGAGCCGCTGGTGGCGCCCTTGGAATATTCCGTCGCGCGCTGCTCGAAGAAATTGGCGTGCTCGACCCCGTTCAGGATCTCCACCAGCCAGGGCAAGGGATGCGGCTTGATCTGCTTGTAGCCGGATTCGGTCTCTTCGAAATTTCCGAAGGCGGGCGACAGCCGCAGCTGGGTCAGGCGCCAGTCGGCGATATAGCGGACATAGGATTTGATGTCGGCAGGCGTCATGCCCTTGATCTCGCCAAGGCTGAAGGCGAGGTCGACGAAACGCTCTTCCAGGCCGACCATGGTCTTGGCGACGTCCATGATGTCGTCGCGCACCGATTTGGTGACCGCGCCGGTCTCCTCGTTCCAGGCGTGATAGAGCTTGGTGATGCCCTCGCAGTGCAGGCTTTCGTCGCGCACCGACCAGGACACGATCTGGCCCATGCCGTTCATCTTGTTGTGACGGGGGAAGTTCAGCAGCATGGCGAAGCTGGCGAACAGCGCCATGCCTTCGGTGAAGGCGCCGAACATGGCCAGGGTGCGCGCCACATCCGCAACGGTGCCGACGCCGAATGTGTGCATGTAATCGGCCTTGGCGCGCATCGCGTCATAATCGCGGAAGGCTTCGAATTCGGTCTTGGGCATCCCCAAGGTCTTCAGCAACAACGCATAGGCGTCGATATGCACCGTCTCCATGTTGGTGAAGGCGGCCATCATCATCTGCACTTCCAGCGGCTGGAAGATCGGGATGTAGCGCTTGAGATAATTGTCGCCGACTTCGACATCGCTTTGGGTGAAGAAGCGGAAGATCTGGGTCAGCAGGCCCTTTTCGGCATCGGTAAGATGGCCGGACTGCCAGTCCTTGATGTCGGCGCCCAAGGGCACTTCCTCGCCCATCCAATGGGTCTGCTGCTGGCGCTTCCAGCATTCATAGGCCCAGGGATAGCGCTCCACGTCATAGGTGCCGCTGGAGGTGAGAAGCCCCACCTTGCCCGTCCCGATCAGGCTGCGGGGGTCAACGTTTCCCAAATTTATTGACATGCCAGGCACTCTTCATAATCGGTGCGGGTTTCGGCCACGATTTTGCCGCCCTTCTTTTCCAACTGACCGGCGAAACCGGCCCGGCTGATGGACTTGGAGCGGCAATAATAAAGGCTCTTGATGCCCCGCTCCCACGCCGTCCAATGCAGCATGTGCAAATCCCATTTGTCGATGTCGGCCGGCAGGAACAGGTTGAGCGACTGGCTTTGACAGATATAGGGCGTGCGGTCGGCGGCGAGTTCCACCACCCAACGCTGGTCGATCTCGAAGGCGGTGCGGAAAACGGATTTCTCTTCTTCCGTCAACTCGTCCAGATGCGCCACCGAGCCTTCATGCTCGACGATCGACTGCCAGATGGCGGGGGTGTTGAGACCTTTCGATTCCAGCAGATCCTGCAGATAGGGATTGCGGACCGAGAAGGCGCCCGAGAGGGTCTTGTGGGTATAGACATTGGCCGGGATCGGCTCGACGCAGGCCGAAGTGCCCCCACAGATGATGCTGATCGAAGCGGTGGGCGCGATCGCAATCTTGTGGCTGAAACGGGCCTTCATCCCCTTCTCGGCGGCATCCGGACAGGCGCCGCGCTCTTCGGCCAGTATATAAGACGCCGCATCCGCTTCCCGCCGTATCTTCTTGAAGATACGCAGATTCCACGACTTCGCCATGGCGCTTTCCATGGGGATGTTCTTGGACTGAAGGAAGGAATGAAAGCCCATCACGCCCAGGCCGACCGAGCGCTCGCGCAGGGCGGAATATTTGGCGCGCTTCATGCTGTCGGGCGCGGTCTCGATGAAGCTGGTCAGCACATTGTCGAGCATGCGCAGCACGTCCTCGACAAAGCCTTCCGCTTCCGACCACTGGTCCCAGGTCTCGATGTTGAGCGAAGACAGGCAGCAGACGGCGGTGCGGTCCTCGCCGGTGTGATCGATGCCGGTCGGCAGCGTGATCTCGCTGCAGAGATTGGAGGTGTTAACCTTAAGACCCAGATCGCGCTGATGTTTCGGCAAGGCGCGGTTCACCGCGTCGATGTTCAGGATATAGGGCTCGCCCGTCTGCAAGCGCGTTTCCAGAATACGCTGCCAGAGCTGGCGCGCATTGACCTCGCGCAGCACCTCGCCGGTCTTGGGGCTCTTCAGCCCGAACATCTTGCCCTCCTTCACGCATTGCATGAATTCGTCGGTGATGTTGATGCCGTGATGGAGATTGAGACCCTTGCGGTTGAAATCGCCGGAAGCCTTGCGGATTTCCAGGAACTCCTCGATCTCGGGATGCGAGATGTCGAGATAGACCGCCGCGGAGCCGCGCCGCAGCGAGCCCTGGCTGATCGCCAGGGTCAGCCCGTCCATCACATGAATGAAGGGAATGATGCCGGAGGTCTGGCCGGTCTTCACCTTCTCGCCGATGGAGCGGACCTTGCCCCAATAAGTGCCGATGCCGCCGCCATTGGAGGCCAGCGCCACATTCTCGTTCCACACCCCGACGATGCCGTCGAGCGAATCGGAGACATCGTTGAGAAAACAGGAGATCGGCAGGCCACGCTTGGTGCCGCCGTTGGACAGAATCGGAGTGGCGGGCATGAACCAGAGTTGGCTCATCGCATCATAAAGACGCTGGGCATGGGCGACATCGTCGGCATAGGCACAGGAGACGCGCGCGAACATGTCCTGGAAGCTTTCGCCCGGCATCAGGTAACGATCGGTCAGGGTCGCCTTGCCGAAAGCGGTCAGAAGGATGTCGCGCGAACGGTCCAGGATCAGGTCGGCCGGGGCCGGCCTGGTGAACAGCGGGCCGGGCATGGGCGCATGAACGGAACGGGCTTCCGGCTCTCGCTCCACGACCTGACGGACCCGCACGGCCGGCGCAGCGTTTTTGACCAGCTGGGGGCGGTACGGCGTTTCGACCAACTGTCCCTGCGCGTCGAAATCGCCTTGAAAATCGAGTTTGCCGGCTGCCGACATGTAAGCCCCCATTCAATCTCCGGACCTGGCATTTCCGCCCAAATCCGCTGCCAAAAAAATCCCGTCGCCAGGTTGCCAACAGGGGAATTCTCGGGCTTGGCCGGACCGCGCCGCGGCCCACCAGATGCCTTCGTAACCCCAAGAGTATGACAAATCGGCCAACCCTGCCGCCATATCTAGTGCGCCATTCGCGGGTTGCGTCAAGCCGTTTTGGCCTGTGGATAAGCCCGCAAGCAAAAAATTTTCATGGCAACAGAAAATCAACTTTCACATTCGCGCCTTGTCCCCGCACATCAGACTCAACCCCGAAAACATCGCGGATCAAGGATGCGGTCAGCGCCCCCTCGCCGGCCACCCGGCCTTGTTTCAGGGCCAAAATCCGCCCCGCGTAACGGGCCGCCAGGGTCAGATCGTGGAGGGAAGCGATCACGGTGTGCCCGCCCTTCGCCCAGGCCGCCAGCCGCGCCATGGCGGCAAAGGCATGCACCGGATCGAGCCCCGTCACCGGTTCGTCCACAATCAGGACATCGGGCCTGCCCACCAACGCACGCGCCAGCATGGCGCGGGAAAGTTCCCCACCGGAGAGGGTGGTCACCGGCTGGTCTTTTTGGGCGGCCAGATCCTGTTCGACCAGCGCTTCGGCGATCGCATTTTCATGACCGGACGGCAAAGGCCCCAGCGCGGGCAGATGCGCGGTCAGCCCCAGCGCCACCAGCCGCTCCACCGACAGCGGCCACTCGCAGACCGGGTTCTGGGGCAGGTAGGCCCGCCGCCGCGCCAAGGTCCGGCGGGGGATTTTGCCGAGCGGCATGCCGTCCAGACTGACGATCCCCTGCTGCGGCGCCAGCAATCCCGCCAGCGCCGCCAGGAGAGTGGATTTTCCCGCGCCATTGGGACCGATCACGGCGATGAAATCGCCCGGCCCCGCCATCAATGAAACGTCGGCCAAGATCGTGCGGCCACCACGAGTCACCCCGACATGTTCGGCGAACAGCAGGCTCACGGCGCCCTCCGCTTCAGCCGGACCACCAGCCAGAAAAAGAAGGGCGTGCCGACCAGGCTGGTGAAGACGCCCAGCTTCAATTCCGGTCCCAGATGGATAAGCCGCGCGGCAATGTCCGCGATCAGAAGCAGCAGCGCCCCGCCCAGGGTCGCGGGCAGAAGGATACGGCTGGGCTGATAGCCGACGAATGGCCGCGCCAGATGCGGCGCCACCAATCCGATAAATCCGATGGCGCCGGTAACGGAAGTCGCGGCCCCCACCGCCAGCGCCGTGCCCGCGACCGCGGCGATGCGCAGCCGCGTCAAGTCGATGCCGAGACTTTCGGCCTGCGCCTCGCCCAGGCTGAGCGCATCCAGCGCCCGCCCCGTCGAGGCCAGCACGAGGCTGCCGATCAGAATAAAGGGCAGGATCAGCCAGACCTGGGTCCAGCTCTTGTCCGCGAACGATCCGAGCAGCCAGGTCATGATCTCATACGCGGCGTAAGGATTGGGCGCGAAATTGAGCGCCAGCGCGATCCCCGCCGCGGTGAGGCTGGACACCGCCGCGCCCGCCAGCACCAGCGCAATCGTGCCCCCGCCCTGCCCCAGGCCGAAGGTCAGCGCGCATGCCAGCAAAGCCCCGACCATGCCCAGAAGCGGACCGGCGACCGCCGAGATCGCGGTGATGCTGAAATAGATCGCCAACACCGCGCCCAGGGCCGCGCCGGTCGAAACGCCGAGAAGACCCGGCTCCGCCAGGGGATTACGCGTCAAGCCCTGCAGCACCGCGCCCGAAAGCCCCAGCGCGCCACCGACCAGAAGCGCCAACACGCTGCGCGGCAGGCGGATATCGCTCACGATCAATGCCGGCAGCGCCTGCCATGGCACCCCGCCCGGCTTGGCCATCGCCGACAGCAATTGCTCGCGCAGCCGCGCGGCGGCATCGGCGCTTTGCGGAACGCCGCAATGGAACAGGGCCGCTGGATAAACGATGCGCCGCGCCGCGAAGAATTTCAGCAGCACGGGATGGGCATTCTGGTCGGCACGCAAACTCGGCGTATCGATATAGTCATCGCCATAGGCCAGTACGTCGGGCCGGGCCGCGATCAGGCCTTCGACATCGGTATAGCCTTCTTCGGCGACGACATTGGTGCCGCCCGCCGCTTCCAGCACCGCATTGAACAGGCCGGCGCGGCCCGGCACGAATCCGCCCCCGCCCCAGCCCAGGACCTTGATCGGCCGGCCGGGCTTGCCCGCCGCCAGATGGCGCAGGGTCTCATCCATCCGCGCGATCAAGGCGCGCGCCCGTTCCGGCGCGCCGACCGCATCGCCCACCATCTTGGTCACGACGCGGATCTGCGCGAAATTTTCCGCCGACGGCACTTCCACCACGCGCGCGCCGCTCTCAGCTAGAACCTTGCGCATCTGCGGCGACGTGAAACTGTCGGTGAGGATCATGTCGGGCCGTGTGGCGAGCACTTCCTCGGCACTGTTGTGGTTGACGGGAATGCGGGATGCCTCGGGCCAAATTCGCAAGGCCGCGGCTTCGCGCGAGAGAAACGTCACCGACGCGATCCGCGATGGCGGCACCAGGTCCATCAGCAATTCGTCGGTGCAGATTTTCAGCGACATGATGCGCTGCGGTGGCGCGGCCATCACCGGCCCCGCCGCCAGGACCAGAAAGACAGCCGCGCCGATCTCTCGCATCATTCAGAAATTCGCCTTGATGCCCGCATAGAAGGCCCGCTCGGGCTGCAGGAAGCCCGTCGGATTCTCATAGGTCTTGTCGAAAAGGTTCGCGACACGCCCCGTGAGGGTAAAATTATCCGTCAAGGCGTAGGAGGCCGCAATGTCGATGGTCAGGTAAGGATGGGCATCGAGCCGGGGAATGGAAAAATCCCGGCTGCCATCGATCCAGCCTCCCACATAGAGAAGGCTGGCATCGAGGCTGAGCGCCTCCATCGCCTGCCAGCGCACATCGGCGCTGACTTTGTTCTTGGGCCGGCGCACCAGCTCCAGCCCGGTGCCGCGATCCTGCGCCTCCGTATAGGTGTAATCGGCCCGCAGCTTGAGCGTGTCGAGCGGCTGCCAGGCGAGATAGGCCTCCAGACCTTGGGTGCGCGCCCGCCCGACATTGACATTGGTGGAGAAGCTGACGGGATCGGTGGCGATCAGGTTGCGGATATTGTTGTGAAACCAGGTGAGACCGCCGGTCACGCCGAACAGGGTCTGATCCACGCCCAGATCATAGCCTTCGCTGGTCTCCGGCTTGAGGTTGGGATTGGCGAAAAAGAAGAAGGCCGGAAAATCCTCATAGAGCTGCACCAGGGTCGGCGCCTTGAAGCCGGTGCCATAGCTGGCATGCAGGCGTGTGCCGGTCGCGGTGAAAGCCAGAACCGGCGCGACATGCCAGGTGGCGCGGCTGCCGAAACGACTGTTGTCGTCATAACGGACACTGACGCTGTTGTAGAAATCCACGCCTTCGCCCAACAGGCCCGGCAGGCTGGACTGCAATTCGCCATAGCCGGCATTGGCGGTGATGCCGGCGCTGAGCGGCACATGAACGGCATCGCGCGCGGTTTCCGCGCCCAGGACGATGGTCTCGCCGTCCGCAATCGCCATATGCCCCTGCCAGTCCAGCTTGATGCGCTCGCCGGATGACGGGATGGGACCATTGTTGGGATCCATGTCGCTGGTGACGGTGCTGGAGTAGGAGAGGCCCAGGGTCTGATCGAACGGGCCCGATACCAGATGCGCCGTGCCGCGCGCGGCATAACTCAGCGTGTCGATGCGGGTCTGAAGCGGCGACGGGAAGGAGGCGAATGTGTTGGGATCGAACGCGTCGCCCGTCACTTTCGACAGGCTGTTGCTGTAGCGCCCGACGAAGCCCAAATCGAAATTCTCCGCGATGTCATAGCCCAGCTTGGTGGAAGCGGTGACATTGTCGAAATAATCGTCGTTGCGCGCCTGGCCCGGCGGCAGGAGATTCAGCGGCGTCACCGGCGTCGCCCCGGCATGCAGATGCGCCAGGCTTGCGCGATAGTGAAATCCATTCTCCGACCCGCTGGCCGTCGCGCTCTGGTTGAAGGTGTCGAAGCTGCCGCCTTCGGCCTCTGCCGACAGGCTGAGCGGGCCATCACCCGCCTTGGTGATGATGTCGACCACGCCGCCAATGGCATCCGAGCCGTAAAGGCTGGACTGCGGTCCGCGCAGCACTTCCACCCGCGCGATATCGCCGCTGTTGAATTTGCCGAAATCATAGGCGCCGTTGGGATTGGAAGGATCGCCGACTTCGATCCCATCCACCAGCACCTTGGTGTGATTGGAATTGCTGCCGCGCATGAAGATGGCGGCTTGCCCACCCTCCCCGCCGGACTGCACCACATTCAGCCCCGGCACGTCGCGCAGGATGTCGGGCAAGGAGCGCTGCTGGCGCGCGGCGATGTCGGCGGCATCGATCAAGGTGATGGCGCTTCCCACCTGCTCTGCCGGCGTGGCGATGCGGGTGGCGGTGACAACCACATTCTCCGCCGGTACACCGGCATCGCCGACGGTCTGAGCCGCGGCGGAAAAAGAGAGCGCCGCGAGCGCGGCACCGGAAAGAAACAAGGATTTCAACATGACGTCTCCTGAACGGGCTCAGAAGCCGACACGGTGTATGGGATAGGAAATATCTTCACCGATGCCCCGCGACGGCTCCACTCTCGTCGCCGCAACGGTTCACCCCGTAATCTTCGGCGCACCCCGGCCGAAAACTGGACGACAGTGCGAGGCAGGTTTCCTGGCTCCCGGGTCTTGGCCTTCGCCCGCCTTCCCGATCATCGATCAGTGGCAATTCGGACGCCGGCTCTCCGGTTACAGTTGCGGGGGCAGCCACGGTCTTGCACCGCGTTCCCTACACCTTGCACTTGAGCCCCGCTTTTGAGCCATCGCCCCGCCAAAAGCAACCGGCAGGCTGTCATGCGGCCGTGGCATTTCCCTTGTCGCGCCGCGGGAATAGGCCGCTATCCGCCGTCCCGGCTTTGCGCTAGAATTTTGGATATTCACCCGAGAGACGATGGAAGGACGCTCCGATGCCGCTGCAGATCAATGATGTCGCGCCCAATTTTCAGGCCGAAACGACCGAGGGCAAGATCGATTTCTATGAATGGGCCGGCAAGAGTTGGGTCGTGTTGTTTTCCCACCCCAAGGATTTCACCCCGGTCTGCACCACCGAACTGGGCCGCGTGGCGCACCTGAAACCCGAATTCGACAAGCGCGGCGTCAAGGTGATCGGCCTGTCGGTCGATCCGGTCGACAATCACGCCAAATGGTCCGCCGACATCAAGGAAACGCAGGGGCTTGCGCCGAACTATCCCATGATCGGCGACACCGAGCTGAAAGTCTCCAAGCTCTACGGTATGCTGCCCGCCGATACCTCTGGCACTTCCGAAGGCCGCACGCCGGCCAACAACGCCACCGTGCGCAATGTCTTCATCATCAGCCCCGACAAGAAGATCCAGCTTCTGATCGTTTACCCCATGACCACGGGCCGGAATTTCGACGAGATCCTGCGGGTGATCGATTCCATGCAACTCACCGCCCGGCACAAGGTGGCAACGCCGTCGGATTGGAAACAGGGCGACGACGTCATCATCACCGGCGCGGTCAGCGACGAGGAAGCCAAGTCCCTCTTCCCCGGCTACAAGACCCACAAGCCCTATCTGCGCACCACCAAGCAGCCGGCTTGAACCTCCGCCAGCGCGCCGCCGCGCGCGGGACACGACCAGGATTTGAAAGTGGAAGGCCGGTCGCAGAGCGCGCCCGGCCTTTTTCAATGGCGCTTGAAATACTGCACGTCGCGCTCGTGCTTTTCCGCCGCCGCGCGGCTCTTGAAAGTGCCGAGGTTGCGGCGCTTGCCGGTCTTGGGATTCTTCTTCCGCGAATAAAGCCGGTATTCGCCGGATGCCAATTTGCGGATCATGTCCTTCTCCTAGTCGATCCAAAGACCCCGCTTGCGGTGCCATTCTTCGATGGACAGTTTCGGATAAAGCTGAAATTTCGCGTCGCCGCGCCCGAAATCCGGCTTCACCCAGGGCGCCTTGAATTTCAGCATCAGATGCACCTTGGATGGCGGCACCGGCAGGCTGGTGTCGATGGCGGACGCGAAAGGATGGACCAGCTCGGGCCATTGCGGATCATAAAGCCAGAGCGCGGTGGCGCATTTGGCGCAGAAATGGCGCTGACCGCTGCTCTTCTCGCAATGGCCGTCCTTGTCCGCGATCACGGCATGATAGATCCGGATCGCCTTCTTTCCTTCGACCGCCAGCGTTTTGGCATCGCCCATCAGATTGATGGCGAAGCCGCCGCCGCCCGCCGTCTTGCGGCAGATCGAGCAATAGCAGAGCTGGTAGGGGTAAGGCGTATGGCTCATCACGCGGAACGCGACCGCGCCGCAGCGGCAGGAGCCTTCGAGTTTCTTCGCCATGCGAGAATTCCTTTTGCCGGTTAACGCGCGGGCAGCCGGAAAGCTGCCCGTTTCGAAGATCTATGACACAATAGCGTCATGACCAGCCCTGCCGAGACCGGTGTCATCACCACGACAGTTCCCGACCGCACCATCGCCCGCCAGATCGCTGACGCGCTTCTGACGGAGCGTCTGGCGGCCTGCGTGCAGCTCCTGGATATCGAAAGCCACTATGTCTGGAAGGGCGAACGGGCCGCTGAGGCCGAAGTGATGCTCCTGATCAAGACCCGCACCGTTCTGTTCGAACGGACCATGGCCCGGATCAAGGCTCTCCATCCTTACGAGACGCCGGAAATCGCGGCCCAGACTTTCGCGACCGGGTTCGGGCCCTATCTGGACTGGATCGCGAACAGCACCGCCTGACCGCTCACAAAAGCCGCAATCGCTGCTATCATCCGCCCGTCACTGCTTCGCCGGTCCTGTCGAAGCGCCACCGAGAAAGTGTCATGCACCATCGCAATCCCGCCGAACGCTTGCTGGAAGCCCTGCTCTTCCATTCCCGCTGGCTGCTGGCACCCTTTTATCTTGGCCTGGTCGTCTCGCTGGTGATGCTGCTTTCGGCTTTCGTCGGCGAGCTGTGGCATTTCCTGGGCCATCTCCTGGAAGCGACGCCGGAAGAAATCATTCTGGCCGTCCTGTCGCTGATCGACCTGTCCCTGGCCGGCAATCTGGTGGTGATCGTGATCTTTTCCGGATACGAGAATTTTGTTTCCAAGATCGACACCGAAGGCAGCGAGGACCGTCCCAGCTGGATGGGGACGCTCGACTTTTCGGGCCTCAAGATGAAGCTGATCGGCTCCATCGTGGCGATCTCGGCTATCTCGCTGCTCAAATCCTTCATGACCCTCGGGCAGGCCGAAACCTTCGATTCCGAGCGCATCAAATGGCTGCTTCTGCTGCACCTGACCTTCGTGGTGTCGGGGCTTCTCTTCGCCGCGATGGACTGGGTGGCCGACCGGGCCCATAGCCAGGCGCACTGACGGGCAAGGCGACGCATGGCTGGCTGAAGCCGGCCGGGTCTTTCTTTCGGGCCCGGTTTGGCTGAAAATGCGCCGCTCGCAAGCATAAATTCAGCAATTGCAAGTATTTAGGCGTCGGATGATCCTGCTGATCGATAATTATGACAGCTTTACCTACAACCTCTTCCATTTCCTGGGAGAGCTGGGCGCCGACGTGCGGGTGGAGCGCAACGATGCGCTGACCGCCGAGGACGCCCTGGGCCTGAACCCGAAGGGCATCGTGCTGTCGCCGGGTCCGTGCACCCCCGACCAAGCCGGCATCTGCCTGGAGGTGATCGAGAAGGCGAACGGCCGGATGCCGATCCTGGGCGTGTGCCTGGGCCATCAGGCCATCGGCCAGGCCTATGGCGGCAGGATCGTGCGGGCGCCCGAACCCATGCACGGCAAGCTGTCGCGGGTGCGCCATACCGGCAAATCGGTCTTCCGCGGCCTCAACAATGATTTCAATGCCACGCGCTATCATTCCCTTACCATCGCGCCGGACAGCATGCCGGACGATCTGGAAGTCACCGCCACCAGCGAGGATGGCGTCATCCAGGGCGTGATGCACAAATCCCATCCCGTCCATGGCGTGCAGTTTCATCCCGAGAGCATTGCCTCGGAAAACGGCCACGCGCTCCTCGCCAATTTCCTTGCCTTGACGCGATGACGGATTTCGTCGACCTCCAGCGCGTGGCGGAAGAACCCCTGACCGCCGAGGAAGCCGCGCGCGTGTTCGACACGCTGCTGAGCGGACAGGCTTCGGACGAAGAAATCCGAGACTTCCTGATCGCCTTGTCGGCGCGCAAGCCCGCGACGTCGGAATTCGTGGGCGCCATCACCGCGGTCCGCGCCCAGATGCGGGCCATCGCCGGGCCGCCGCTGGCCATCGATCTTTGCGGCACCGGGGGCGACGGGCTGGGCACGCTCAACATCTCCACCGCCGTGTCCTTCGTGGTCGCCGCCGCGGGCGTGCCCGTGGCCAAGCACGGCAACCGTTCCATGTCGTCCAAAAGCGGCGCCGCCGACATCCTGGAGGCGTTGGGGGTGCGCATCGACCTGGAACCGGAAACGGCGGAACGGGTGCTCGGCGAAGCCGGCATCGTGTTCCTCTTCGCGCAGAAGCATCATCCCGCCTGGCGGCATGTCGCCGCCGCGCGCCGCGCCATCGGCAAAAGGACCATCTTCAATCTTCTGGGACCGATGGCGAACCCGGCCCGCGTCCGGCGACAGCTGGTGGGCGTGTTCGCCGAGGAATGGGTGACGCCTTACGCCGAAGCCTTAGGTGCGCTCGGCTGCGAGCGGGCGATGGTGGTGCATGGCCGCGACGGCCTGGATGAGCTCACCACCACCGACATCACCTATGTCGCGAGCCTGGAGAATGGCGTCGTCACCCGCAGCCAGATCGCGCCGGAGGATGCCGGGCTGAAGCGCGCCAGCCTCAAGGACATCCAGGGCGGCGTGGCCTCCGAGAATGCCAAGGCCCTGATCGCGCTTTTTTCCGGCGAAGCGGGGGCTTACCGCGATATCGTGCTGCTGAATGCCGCCGCCGCCCTGATGGTCGCGGGCCGGGCAACCGATATAATGGCGGGCATGGCGTTGGCGCGCGATGCCCTGGACAGCGGAGCGGCACGCGCCAAGCTTGCGCAACTGATCGAAGTATCGAACCGGCCATGAGCATTCTGGACAAGATTTTCGCCTACAAGAAAGAAGAAGTCGCCGCCGCCAAAGGGCGGCGCGCCCCCGCCGAGATCGACGCGCGGGCCAAGGACGCCGGTCCGGTGCGCGGCTTTCGCGCCGCGCTGGACGCCAAGAAGCAATCGGGCGAATTCGGCCTGATCGCGGAGGTGAAGAAGGCAAGCCCCTCCAAGGGCCTGATCCGCGCTGATTTCGATCCCTCCGCCATCGCCGCCGCCTATGAGGCCGGCGGCGCGGCCTGCCTGTCGGTTCTCACCGACACACCCTCCTTCCAGGGCGCGCCGGAATTCCTGACCGAGGCGCGCGAAGCCACCCGGCTTCCGGTGCTGCGCAAGGATTTCATGCTGGAGATTTATCAGGTCGGCGAAGCGCGCAGCTGGGGCGCCGACGCCATCCTGATCATCCTCGCCATGGTCGATGACGGCACCGCGCGCGCGCTGATGGAAGAAGCCGCGCGCTTTGGCATGGACGCCCTGGTGGAGGTCCATGACGAAGCCGAGATGGACCGTGCGGACCGCTTGAATGCTCGCCTGATCGGCATCAACAACCGCAACCTCAAGACCTTCGTCACCGATCTCACCGTGACGCAAAGACTGGCGCCGCACGCGCCCCGCACCGCGCATCTGGTCTCGGAAAGCGGTCTCTCCGCGCCGGCCGACCTGAAGCGGCTGGCGGGCATGCACGTCACCTCGGTCCTGATCGGCGAAAGCCTGATGCGGCAGAAGGATGTTGAGGCCGCGACCCGGCTGCTGCTGGGCGACGGGTTCCGCCAATGAGCAAGCTTTCGCACCTGGACGCCAAAGGCGCGGCCCATATGGTCGATGTCTCCGCCAAGCCGGTCACCGCCCGCGAAGCGACCGCCGAAGCGACCATCATCCTGTCCACGGAAGCCTTCGCCGCCGTCAGCGAAGGCAAGGCTCCCAAAGGTGATGTCCTGGCTGTGGCGCGCATCGCCGGCATCATGGCGGCAAAGAAAGTGCCGGATCTCATCCCGCTCTGTCATCCGCTGGCCATCGCCAAGGCGGCTGTCGAGATCGAACCCGATGCGGCGCGGAGGGCATTCCGCATCCAGGCCACGGTGGCCACCAGCGGCCAGACCGGCGTGGAGATGGAAGCGCTCACCGCGGCCTCGGTGGCGGCGCTCGCCTTCTACGACATGATCAAGGCGGTCGATAAATCCGCCGTGATCGAGACGGTCCGGCTGCTCGCCAAGTCCGGCGGCAAGAGCGGCGACTACAAGGTCCCTGCCGCACCTGCGCCCATCAAGCCCTCCGCCGTGAAGGTACGGGCAAAGCCTTCCGCCCTGATGGGCGAAGTGGCGGCGCCCCGCGCCCGCGCGCAGGGCGGCGACGTGGAACGGCGCCGCGAAGCCTTCCGCGCCTTCATGACATCGCGCCGGCTGCGCCCCACCCTCTGGGCCAAGCAGGCGGGCGTGCCGAGTGGCGAGATCCTGGGCTTTCTTACCGGCCACTCGCGCGGCTTTTCCCGCGAGGTGGCGGAAAAACTGGCGCGCGCGGCGCGGGCCCAGATCGACGACATGTTTGCATGATTTCGGTCGAGGAGGCCCGCGCCCGCATCCTGGCCGCTTTCGCGCCGCTTGGCGCCGAACGCGTCGCCCTGGCGGATGCGGCAGGGCGCATCCTTGCCGCCGATGCGCATGCCGGCGCCGATCAGCCGCCCTTTTCCGTTTCCATGATGGACGGCTACGCCGTGCGCAGCATCGATACCGGCCCGCGCCGGGTGATCGGCAGCGCCCCGGCGGGAAAGCCCTTCCCAGGCATGCTGGGCGGAGGCGAAGCGTTGCGGCTCTTCACCGGCAGCGTGGTGCCGGACGGCGCGGACGCCGTGCTGGCCCAGGAAGACGCGGAACGCGACGGCGACACGGTGCGCTTCTCCGAAACGCCGCATCCGGGAAAATTTGTCCGCCCCCGAGGCCAGGATTTCCGGGCCGGCGAAATCCTCGCATCCAAAGGCCGGCGGTTGTGCGCCAGAGACTTGGCGCTCCTCGCCGCGGGCGATGTGGCGGCGGTCGCGGTTGCGCGCCGCCCGGTGATCGCCTTCGCCGCCACCGGCGATGAATTGTCCAAGCCCGGAGAACCCCGCAAGCCGGGCGGCGTCGTGGCATCGTCCGTGTACGGTCTTTCTCCCCTGATCGCGCAATGGGGGGCGATCCCGCGCGATCTCGGCATCCTGCCCGACCGGATCGAGGCGATCGCGGCGCTGGCCGACCAAACTTGCGATCTCCTTGTCACCTTGGGCGGCGCTTCGGTGGGCGATCATGACTTGATCCAAGCGGCGTTGGGACCAAGGGGGCTGGCGCTCGATTTCTGGAAGATCGCGATGCGCCCCGGCAAGCCCTTGATCTTCGGCCGACTGGGACAGACGCCCTTTCTCGGCCTGCCGGGCAACCCGGTTTCGACCCTGGTCTGTGCCACGTTGTTCCTGCGCCCTGCCATTGCGGCGATGCTGGGCGCGGATGCTGCAACGTCGCTCAGGCGCGCGCGCCTCGCCGCACCGCTCAAGGCCAACGATCAAAGAGAGGATTATTTGCGGGCGCGCTGTGAAGAGCGCGACGGCGATCTGTGGGTACGGCCCTTCCCAGTGCAGGATTCCGCCATGCTGAAAATATTCGCTCGGGCGGACGCCTTGATCGTTCGCAAACCTGACGCGCCGGCCTTGGCGGAAGGCGCGCCAGTCGAAGTGCTGACATTGGAATGAAGAGAGAAGGGCTCACAGAACCGCCCTTTTCGCGCGGCCACTCCTGGAAGGAGAGCCAGATGCCGTTGCGCCGATAGCCGCGCCCCTCCGGATGAGACAACACCCGGTCCCGCGGCCCTGTTCCGGGGCGTTTTTGCGGCAAATGCGGCCGTTGACGGGATTCTGGAACTAAAGTAGAACGATTCTCCATGTTTCGGGTTTGTTCGCCCTGATTTGCGGAGCCAGCCCGAGCGAATGGCTTGCCGGGTTTCCGGCGCTGAGAGGACATGGCCGATGCTGACCCGCAAGCAATACGAGCTTCTGCTTTTCATCCACGAGCGCATCCGCGAGTCCGGCGTGCCGCCGTCTTTTGACGAGATGAAAGAAGCGCTGGACCTGAAATCCAAGTCCGGCATCCATCGCCTCATCACCGCGCTGGAAGAGCGCGGGTTCCTGCGCCGCATGGAAAAGCGCGCCCGCGCGCTGGAAGTGGTACGGCTGCCCGACAACATGGCCGAGACCGCGCGACCGGCGACCACCCGCAGCCAGGCCCAGCGCATTCTGCCGATGGCACGGCACGGCCGGCCGGATTCGCGCGGTACCGATCCCCGTCACAACAGCCCGCGGCGGGCAATGGGCGACAGCGAACATGCCGTCAATGTGCCATTGGTGGGCCGCATCGCCGCCGGCACGCCGATCGAGGCCTTGCAGAACCGCATTGCCGACGTGCCGGTGCCCGGCGGCATGATCGGGCGCGGCGGCGACCATTACGCCCTCGAAGTGACCGGCGATTCCATGATCAATGCCGGTATCCTGGACGGCGATACCGTCATCATCCAGGAAGCCGACAGCGCCAATACCGGCGAGATCGTGGTGGCGCTGGTGGACGACAATGAAGCGACCTTGAAGCGGCTGCGCCGGCGGGGCGATTCCATCGCCCTGGAAGCGGCGAACCCTGCCTATGAGACCCGCCTCTATGGCGCCGACCGCGTCAAGGTCCAGGGCAAGCTGGTGGGCCTGATCCGCCGCTACTGACGCAATCGCTGCGCGACATGCGTCCAGGGCCTGGCACCGCGCCAGCCGTTGACACCGATGACGTGAAGCGGTGATAGCGTCACTGCATAGCCGCCTTCGGCCGCGATGCGCGGACCGTCCAGCACCAGAGGTCCTGTGCAGGATGACGCCGGCCAGGCGCTGATCACGATATCGGCTCTGGCACAATCCTCCTGCAGCGCCTCGGGGCGAAGAGCCAATGCGACCCGCCTTCCCTTCAGCACGCTAACACAGCCCCAGCCATCGCAACGAAGCGACGGCTCACCCACCGCATCGGGCCAATCGCGCGCGTCACCGTCGCGCAACAGCCAGCGCGAAGCGGCGAAACGGTCCTTGGGCGGCAGGGGAAAGTCGAGGCGGCCGTCCGTACCGCGCAAGGCGACGGTTTGCGCATCGCCGCCGACAAGAAGATCCGGCTTGGGCGCGTTCCAGGCCACGACCATGCCGGCGAGCAGAGGAGCCAATCCCAGCCAGCGCCAGCGGCGGCGCCAAAGAAGAACCCACAACCCGCCCAACGAAACCAGGACCAGCGCCGAAAGCGGAAAGGCGGGCGTCATGGTCACGGCGCCGGGCAATCCCGACACGAAGCCTCCCAGGCGCAGCATCCATCCGATGCTCCAGCCCATCGCCCGCAGCGGCAGATGCTCCAGCCCGAACGGCATCGCCGCGACGCTCAAAGCGGCGGCCGGCATGGTCACCAGGCCCATCACCGGCATCGCCATGAGATTGCCCAGCACCGCATAATGCGTGGCCCGCCCGAAATAGAAGAGCGCGAAGGGCGTCGTGGCGAGGCTCGCGACAAGGCTGGTGAGCGCGATCCCGCGCAGATGCCGATAGAGCCAGCCATGGCGCGCCAGGCGCGGACGTCCCGCTTCCCATTCCGCCACCGCCACCAGACCGGCGACAGCCGCGAAGGACATCTGAAAGCCCGGCTCGGTGACGGCTTCCGGCCGCGCCAGCAGCAGGATAGCCGCCGCCAATCCCAGGGATCGCATCGACAAGGCGGGCCGGTCCAGTAGCACCGCCAGCAACATCATGGCCAGCATCACGAACGCGCGCAGCGCCGAAGGCGCGCCGCCGCTGATCACGATGTAGAAGCCCGCGCCTGCCAGGGCCAGAAGCGCGGCCCATTTCTTGATCGGATAGGAGAGCGCCAAAACCGGCACCGCTGCCAAAAGCGCGCGCGCCAGCCAGAACAGGCCCGCGCCCACCAAAGCCATATGAAGGCCCGCAATCGCCAGCACATGGGCAAGGCCGGCATCGCGAAGAGCCGCTTCGTCCTCGGGAGCGATCCCGCCGCGCTCGCCCGTGATGATGGCGGACGCGATCGCGCCCTGGCTTTCCGGCAATTCCGCCCTGATCCGGCGTGTCAGGCCGGCCCGCAGGTCCTCGATGAGGATCGGCAGCCGCTCCCAGAGATGGAGAGGCCGGGCCAGCGGCACCGGCGTCGGCGCGCCATAGGCAAAGCCGGTGGCGCCGATCCGGGCGAAGACCAGAAGCCGCACCCGCGCCGGTGGATCGGGCAGCCGCCCGCTTCGCACCTGGTCGAGAATGATCCGAAGTCCGCTCTGCCCCCAATCCAGCGCCACGATCCGGCCGGTCAGGTGCGCCACCATGGGCTTTTCCAGCACCGGCGCGGCCACCCGCGCCTCGCGCAACTTGGCGGCGCCAAATCCCAGCGTCAGGGCCGCGACCAGCGCCAAGCCGGCCCGTGCCCAGGCTTGATGGCTGCGAACCGCGACAACGGCGGATGCGCCCGAAAGAAGCGCCAGGGCCCATCCCAGCCAGACCGGAGGCTCGGCCGGCCAGGCGAAATAGAGCCCCGCGCCGGCCCCCAACAGCACCGGCAGCCAGAGCGGCCAGCGCTGCCGCTCGGCAAGCGCCATGGTGCGCAGCCCGGCAAAAAAGCCGGACCGATCCGGCCAGAACCCGCCGGACACCGTCTCACGCCGCAACAGCAGATGCGGGCCTATTCTCACCGGAAACCGTTTGCTACACGGTCGCCACCATGACGCAAAACAAAAAGCCTGTCCTGCGCTTCGCGCCCTCTCCCACAGGCATGCTGCATATCGGCGGCGCCCGCACCGCCCTGTTCAACTGGCTGTATGCCCGCCACACGGGCGGCACTTTCCTGTTGCGCATCGAGGACACCGACCGGGAGCGCTCCACGCCGGAAGCGGTGGCTGCGATCCTGAACGGGATGGAATGGATGGGCCTGAACTGGGATGGCGACGCCATTTACCAGTTCGCGCGCGCCGGCCGCCACCGCGCCGTGGCCGAGCAATTGCTGGCGGAAGGCAAGGCCTATCGCTGTTACGCCACCGCCGAGGAATTGACCCAGATGCGCGAAGCCCAGCGCGCCGCCGGCAAGCCCATCCGCTATGACGGACGCTGGCGCGACCGTGACGCTTCCGAAGCGCCGGCGGGCGCGCCTTTCGTGGTGCGGCTGAAAGCCCGCAACGACGGCGAGACCATCGTGCGAGACCTGGTGATGGGCGATGTCCGCTTCGCCAACGACCAGCTGGACGACATGGTACTGCTGCGCTCCGACGGCACGCCGACCTACATGCTGGCGGTTGTGGTGGACGATTTCGACATGGGCATCACCCATGTCGTCCGCGGCGCCGACCATCTCAACAATGCCGCCCGCCAGCTCCAGATCATCGAAGCGATGGGCTGGCCGGTGCCGGTCTATGGCCACCTTCCCCTGATCAACGGCCCCGACGGGCAGAAACTCTCCAAGCGCCATGGCGCGCTGGCGGTCGAAGCCTATCGCGACATGGGCTATCTGCCGGAAACCATGCGCAACTATCTGCTGCGGCTGGGTTGGAGCCATGGCGACGACGAGATCATCCCGACACCCAAAGCGATCGAATGGTTCGATTTCGACGCGGTGGGCAAAAGCCCGGCGCGGATGGACTATAAGAAGCTGGACAATCTCAACGGCCATTATATCCGCGAGGCCAGCGATGCGGCGATGGTGGCGGAGGTGACGGCCTTCGCGGCGCGCCAAACACCGCCGCGCATCCTGTCCGAGACGGCGCGGGAGCGGCTCCTGGCGGCGATGCCCGCGCTCAAGGAGCGGGCCAAGACCCTGGTGCAACTCGATCAGGGTGCGGAATTTCTGTATACGGACGGTCCCCGCGATCTGGACGCCGGCGCGGCCAAGATCCTCACGCCCGAAACCAGGGCCGGGATGGCCCGGACCCTTGCCGCGCTGGGGGCGACGGATTGGAGCGCTGCAGCCCTGGAAGCGGCGGCGCGGGCTTTTGCGGATGCGAACGGGCTCAAACTGGGCGATATTGCCCAGCCTTTGCGGGCGGCGTTGACCGGGAAGGCAGCTTCTCCACCGCTCTTTGAGATGTTGGCGCTGTTAGGCCGGGAAGAATCCCTTATCCGATTAAGGGCTTATGCGGCTTGAAGAAAATTCGCTTATCGAAGGCTGTAAATTAAGTGACGTGAAGCAAAAACCCCGCTTATATTGCAGCGCAAGATAACCGGGAATTTTGGGGAGTTGAGGATGCGCGAGAGCAAGATCAAACCGGCGGGCAAGGCCAGCCTGAATTACGAGGGCAAGGATTACGAACTGCCGGTCTTTGCGGGCACCCAAGGCCCCAATGTGGTGGATATCCGCAAGCTGTACGACCAGGCGGACATCTTCACCTACGATCCGGGCTTCACCTCCACGGCCTCGACCGAATCCAACATCACCTTCATCGACGGCGATAAGGGCGTGCTGCAGTATCGCGGCTACGCCATCGCCGATCTGGCGGAGCATTCCAGCTTC
>JAFKFF010000098.1:0-6146 GCA_017307315.1 Alphaproteobacteria bacterium | reverse complement strand
AATTCGACAACTCCATCACCCGCCACACCATGGTGCACGAGCAGCTGGCGACCTTCTTCCGCGGCTTCCGCCGCGACGCGCACCCGATGGCGGTGATGTGCGGCGTGGTGGGTGCCCTGTCGGCCTTCTATCACGACTCCACCGACATCACCGACCCGCGCCAGCGCGAAGTCGCCAGCCACCGGCTGATCGCCAAGATGCCGACCATCGCCGCGATGGCGTACAAATACCATGTCGGTCAGCCCTTCGTGTATCCGCAGAACGATCTGGGCTACACGGAGAACTTCCTGCGCATGTGCTTCTCGGTTCCCGCCGAGGAGTACAAGGTCAACAAGGTGTTGGCCAAGGCGCTGGACACGATCTTCATCCTGCATGCCGATCACGAACAGAACGCTTCGACCTCCACGGTGCGTCTGGCGGGCTCTTCGGGCGCCAACCCGTTCGCCTGCATCGCCGCCGGCATCGCCTGCCTCTGGGGCCCCGCGCATGGCGGCGCCAACGAGGCCGCGCTCAAGATGCTGGAAGAGATCGGCACCGTCGATCGCATTCCCGAATATGTGAAGCGCGCCAAGGACAAGAACGACTCGTTCCGCCTGATGGGCTTCGGCCATCGCGTCTACAAGAATTACGATCCCCGCGCCAAGGCGATGCAGGTCCAGGCCCATGCGGTGCTGGACGAGCTCGGCCTGCATGACGATCCGCTGCTGAAGGTGGCGATGGAATTGGAGAAGATCGCGCTGAAGGACGAGTATTTCGTCGAGAAGAAGCTCTATCCCAACATCGACTTCTATTCCGGCATCACGCTGCGGGCGCTGGGCTTCCCCACCTCCATGTTCACCGTGCTCTTCGCGCTGGCCCGCACGGTCGGCTGGATCGCGCAATGGAAGGAGATGCTGGAGGATCCGCACCAGAAGATTGGCCGTCCGCGCCAGATCTATACCGGCCCGACCGAACGCAAATACACTCCGATGGGCTCGCGCAAATAATCAGCCAATAAGGTCAAGCAGAACCCGGGCGGCGCGCTGGGAAGGAACTTCATCTCCTTCACCCAGCCGCCGCCCGAATTCGTTCATGGCGTCCACTTGCGCGGCCCGCGCCGCCTCTTCCGTGAAAAGCCGTTCGACCTCCGCGGCCAGAGCTTCCGGCGTCGCGTCATACTGCTTGAATTCGGGGATCGCGCGCCGCCCCAGAAGAATATTGACCAAGGTCATGTAGGGCACCGTCATCAGCCGGTGCGCCAGGGCATAGGTCAATCCGCCGACCCGGTAGGCCACCGCCATCGGGGTGCGCGCCAGCGCCAATTCCGCCGTCACCGTGCCCGACGCCGCCAGCGCGACATCGGCGGCGTCGAAGGCGGCATATTTGTCGTCTTCCTTCTCCAGGATATGCAGCGGCGTCGGCCAGCCGGCGGCACGCTCGCGCACCCGCGCCGCCACATGCGGGACGGTCGGCAGCACCGTGACAAGGCCCGGTATCCGGCGGGCCAGGATTTCGACCGCGGCGCGGAATATGGGGAAAATGAAACGGATCTCGCTGGACCGGCTGCCGGGCAGCAACGCCAGCAGGGGTGCATCCGCGCCGATGCCGAGGCGCGCCCGTAGCGCCTCGCCGCCCGTCATGCGCGCGCGCCGTTCGATCACCGGATGGCCCACGAACACGGCGCGCAATCCGTACTTTTCGAAGAAGGAAACCTCGAAGGGAAACAGCGCCAGAATGAGATCGAAATAGCGCGCCATCGCCTTCGCTCGATAGGCGCGGCTGGCCCAGACCTGCGGGGCGACATAATTGACGGTCTTGATCGAAGGATCGCGCTTTTTTACCGCGCGGGCGATGCGATGAGTGAAATCCGGGCTGTCGATCACCACCAGCGCATCGGGATGGGTTTGGACGGCATAGTCCGCTGCCTGCCGCACCCGCGCCAGAATGCGGGGAATGGCCGGCACCACCTCGCGCAGCCCCATCACGGCCGTGGCGTCGAGCGAAAAGAGGCTCTGCAAGCCTTCGCGCGCCATCGCCGGGCCGCCGACGCCGACGATGTTCACCCCATCGCCCGCCAGCCGCTTGAGGCTTGCCATCAGTTCGGCGCCCAGAAGATCGCCCGAAGGCTCGCCGCAGACCAGCATCAGGGTCTTGCGCCCATCCTTGCCTTCGCCGCTCACGGCGAGACGCCCACCACGAACAGGCCCAGCCGGTCGGCTTCGGCGGCGACCGCGTTCTTGCCGACGATCAGCGACTTGCCCGCTTCCACCGCGATGCCCGCCAATCCCACCTCGGCGGCGCGCCGCACCGTTTCCACCCCGATCACCGGCATGTCGGTCTTGGCGTCCTGTGTCGGTTTCAGCGCCTTGACCAGGACGCCGCGCCGCTTTTCGGGCGTACCGCGGAGATTGTCGCGCAACTGGCCGATGCGGGCGATCATGGCATCGGTGCCTTCCGCCGCTTCCACCGCCAGGGCCAGACCTTCGCACACCGCCGCCGCCTGCCCCACATCGAGCGCGCCCAGCGCCCGCACGATAGCAAAGGCTTGCGTCATGTCGGCCCGATGGCTTTCGTCCGGCGAAATCCGGCCCAGCGATCCCGGCTCGGCCACCAGGCCCGGCGCTGCCTCGGCCACGCTGACCGCGCGAAACCCCGCCTCCTCGAAAAGCCCCACCAGCATGCGCAACAGCGCGTCGTCGCCTCGGCGCGCCGCCGCGATCACTTTGGGCAGAACCATGACACCTTTGGCATCGAGCTTCAGTTCGGAAAATTTCGGGCGCTCGACCTTTCCCACCAAAAGCACATCCTTCGTGCCGGCCGCCGCGAGAGCCTTCAAGGCACGGCCCGGCTCGCCCAGCGATATCCGTTCATGGGGGAATTCCTCCGCCCAACCGCCGCACATGCCACCAAGCGCGACGACGAAAACGGGTCGCCCGGCCGCCCGGGCGCTTTCGGCCACTGCCCGCGGCAGTTCGCCGCCGCCCGCGATAAGGCCCAGGCTCATTCGTCCTCGCCGCCCCGCCGGCGCGCCAGGCAAAGCTTCTGCTTGGCAGGCGCCAGCACGAAGTCGGCGATTTCGGCGACCTCAGGCACCTCGACGAATTGCGCTTTGGCGGCGGCGGCCCTCACTTTCATGTCTCCCCCGGCGCCGTAAAAAATCGCGCGGAACGTCGCGCGCATCGCATTGATGGCGTCCCGCGACAAGCCCCGCCGCTTCAGGCCGATCAAATTCAGCCCCGCCAGTTCGGCATGATCGCCGAAGGCCATGGCATAGGGAATGACGTCGCGATTGACACCGGTCAGTCCACCCACCATCGCGCCCTTTCCCACCCGGCAGAACTGCTGGACCGCCGACAGGCCGCCAAATATGACGCCGTCACCGATGATCGCATGCCCGCCCAGCGCCACCGAATTGGCGAAGGTGACATCGTCGCCCACGACGCAATCGTGCCCGACATGGCTCGAGGCCATGAAATAGCCCCGGCTGCCGACCGTGGTGACGCCCTTGTCCTTGCGGCTGCCGCAATTCATCGTCACCAGTTCGCGCAGCACGCAATCGGCACCGATCTCGAGCCGGCCTTCGGGAAAATCATTGCCCCGGATCTGCCCTTCGCCGCCCAGGACCGCCCCAGAATGCACGACGGTACGCGCGCCGATCCGGGTCACGCCTTTCACAACCACATGGGACAGAAGCCGGACGCCGTCGTCCAGTTGGACGCGCGAACCGACATGGCAGTAGGGGCCGATCTCGACATCCGCGCCCAGCCGCGCGCCGTCTTCAATCAGCGCTGTCGGATGGATCATTGCTGGCTTCCATGCCGGCGTGGATGGTGGCGCTGAACTCCGCCTCGGCGCAAAGCGTTTCGCCGACATAGGCTTCGCCGCCGAACCGCCACACCGGGCCGCGGCGGCGGATCGCCTTGACCGGCATGCGCAGCATGTCGCCGGGGACAACCGGCTTGCGGAAGCGCGCTTTTTCGATGGTCATGAAATAGACGATGTCCTTTTCGCGCTCCAGACCCAGGCTATGCATCACCACCGCGCCCGCAGTCTGGGCCATGGCTTCGACGATCAGGACACCCGGCATCACCGCATAATCGGGAAAATGCCCTTGGAAAAAGGGTTCGTTGATGCTGACCGCTTTCCAGCCCGTGGCGCTCTCCATCGGCACGATATCGGTCAAGCGCTCCACGAACAGCATGGGGGGACGATGGGGCAGCAATTTCTTGATCTGCGCGACATCCAAGGTGGTTTCAGCCATGATCGTCCCGCTTGCGGCGCCGCACGAGCTGGCTGACCGCGTGAATCTCCCTCAGCCATTCTCTTACAGGCTTTGCCGGAACGCCGCCATAATCCTGGCCGCCCTCGATCTTCTGGCCCGAGACCATGGCGCTTCGCGCCGCCAGGCGGGCACCAGGCCCGATCTGCACATGATCGGCGATTCCGACCTGCCCGCCCAGGACCGCGAAATCGGAGACGACGGAACTTCCCGCGATGCCGGTCTGGGAGACCAGCACGACGTGACGTCCGATCTGCACATTGTGGCCGATCTGAACCAGATTATCGATCTTGGCGCCCTCCCCGATCACCGTATCGCCCAGGGCGCCGCGATCGATGGTGGTGGCGGCGCCGATCTCCACCCCGTCTTGAATGACGACACGGCCCAGCTGGGGAATCTTCACATGCCCCGTGGCGGAAGAGGCAAAGCCGAATCCCGGCTGGCCGATCGCGGCGCCGGGAAGAACCGTCACCCGGTCGCCGACATAAGCATGGGTGATCACGACATTGCTGCCGATTTCCGAATCATGGCCGATGGCGACGCCCGGGCCGATCACCGCATTGGCGCCGATGCGCACCCTGTCGCCGATTTCCGCGCTCGGACCGATCACCACGCCCGGCCCCGTCAGAACATTCCGGCCCAGCCTGGCCGATGGCGAAATGGATTCATCCTGCGCCCAGATCGGCTGAGATGCTTCAGGGTAGAAAAAAGAGGCGATCGCGGCAAAAGCGTGCGGCACAGAAGCCACCGGCAGCAGCAGCATGCCGGATGGCGCGGCTCCATGCCCGCCCTTCTGCGGAACCAGGCAATAGCCGGCGCCGCTATGGGCGAAGGCATCCGCCATGTCGCGGCCGCCCGAGAAGAAGCTCAGATGCGTCGGACCGGCACCTTCCAGCCCCGCCAGGTCCTCGATCCGGGCGCTGCCGTCGCTGCCAGCCGGCAACGCCGCGCCCGCTCGCGCGCAAACCTCTGCCAGGCTGAAGGGACCTCGATTGCTGTAGAAGCGGGGATCGGCCATGAGCGCTTGGCGCGACGGCGCCCGCTACTTCTTCTTCGCCGGAGCCGGAGGCGCCGCCAGGGAGACTTTGAGCGCGGGAAGCTTCTGGTTGGCGCCGCGTTGTTTCATCAGCCCCTGCAGGATCGGCTCCAGCGCCTTGGCGATGGTGGCCTGGGCCTGCAGGAAGCCGCCCTGAATGGCCTGCTCCTTCTTCTGGGCCGCGGCCTGCATGCCCGCCTGCTTGTTTTCGAAATCCTTGATCTTCTTGGCCTTGGCGTCGGCGGCCAGAATGGCGATCTGCTGCTGCAACTGTTGCGCCTCGTTTTGCAGCGACTTCTGCTGGCCGGCGATCTCGTTCTTGGCCTGATTGCCGAAGCCTTCGACCTGGCGGGCCACGTCCTGGCCCACCTTGGAGAAGCGCAGGATCGCCTGGCGGTCGATCAGGAGGATTTTCTGTTGCGGCGCGGGCGGCGGACCGGCAGCCAGAGCCGGGGCCGAAGCCGCGGCCAGGATGAGAATGGCGAGAAGGATCTTTTTCATCGTCTTAGAATCCTGTTCCGGCAGAGAAATGGAGCAGCTGTGGCCTATCGTAGCTGGTTTTGACGAAGGGCACACCGACATCGATCTGGAGCGGCCCGAAGGGCGAACGCCAGCCGAAACTGAGGCCGGCGGAGGCGCGGAAGGCGAAATTGTCCTTCACGCAGGAATTGGCGATAACGCCCGAGATATTGGCGCTGCCGCAGGCCCTTATGACATTGTCCACCCGGCCCAGGGTGCCGAAATCGGTGAAAGCGGCGATGGAAACGCCATAACTTTCCGGCAGAAGCGACGGCAAGCGGGATTGCAAGGTGCCGATGGCGTAGACATTGCCGGCGAGTCGCGTCGACACGA
>JAFKFF010000115.1 GCA_017307315.1 Alphaproteobacteria bacterium | reverse complement strand
GGGCAATCCCAAGCGCATCAAGGACTGGTCGGATCTGGTGAAACCGGGCATCCAGGTGATCACGCCCAATCCCAAGACCTCCGGCGGGGCGCGCTGGGCCTATCTGGCGGCCTGGTCGTTCGCGAAGGCGGCGCCCGGCGGCAATGACGCCAAGGCGAAAGCCTTTGTCGGCGCGCTCTACCGCAATGTGCCGGTGCTGGACAGCGGCGCGCGCGGCTCGACCGTCACCTTCACCAAGCGCGGGCTGGGCGACGCGCTGCTGAGCTGGGAAAACGAAGCCCATCTGGCGCTGAAGGAAGCGCCTGGCAAGTACGAGATCGTCTATCCTTCTCACTCGATCCTGGCCGAGCCGCCGGTGGCGCTGTTGGACAAGCATGTCGACCGGCACAAGAACCGCAAAGTGGCCGAAGCCTTCCTGCAATATCTCTACACGCCCGAGGCGCAGGAGATCGAAGCCAGGGATTTCTACCGTCCGCGCGATCCCGCCATCCTGGCCAAGCACAAATCCGATTTCCCCGACATCAAGCTGGCGACGGTCGATGGCGATTTCGGCGGCTGGCGCAAGGCGCAGCAGACCCATTTCGGCGATGGCGGCGTCTTCGACCAGATCTATCAGCCCGGACGATGACCGCCGGCATCTTCTCCCTGCGCGCCGCCCGCAGCCGGTTTCCCGGCTTCGGGCTGTCGCTCGGTTTCACGGTCTTCTATCTCACCGCCATCGTGCTGGTGCCGTTGCTGGCGCTGGTGATCCGGCCGTTCGAGCTGGGGCCCGGAGATTTCGGGAACGCCATCGCCACGCCGCGCGTACTGGCGGCGCTGCGCCTGTCTTTCGGGATGGCCGTGGCGGCGGCGGCGGTCGATACGGTTTTCGGCTTTGCGATCGCCTGGGTGCTGGTGCGTTACCGTTTTCCCGGCAAGAAGCTGATCGACGCGCTGATCGATCTGCCCTTCGCGCTGCCGACGGCGGTGGCGGGGATCGCGCTCTCCACGCTATATGCGCCGACCGGCTGGCTCGGCGCGCTGTTGTCGCATTATGGAATACGCGTAGCCTACACGCCGTGGGGCGTGCTGGTGGCGATGGTCTTTATCGGCCTGCCCTTCGCGGTGCGGACCCTGCAGCCGGTGCTGCAGGATCTGGGGCGCGATCTTGAGGAAGCGGCCGCCACCCTGGGCGCGACGCGCGGGCAGGCGGTGCGCCGGGTGGTGTTGCCGATGCTGCTGCCCGCGCTCCTGACCGGAGCGGCGCTCGCCTTCGCGCGCGGGGTGGGTGAATACGGCCCGATCATCTTCATCGCCGGCAATCTGCCGATGAAGTCCGCCGCTTCTGATCGTCACCAAGCTGGAGCAGTTCGACTATGCCGGCGCGGCCGCCATCGGCGTGGTGATGCTGGGCGCTTCGTTCATCATGCTGCTGGCGCTGAACGGGCTTCAAGTGTGGGCGGCCAAGCGGCGATGAGGAAATTCCGCTCCGCCACCGACGATCCCATCTGGTTGCGGCTGGCGTTGAGCCTGACCGCCATCGGCTTTGTCGCCCTGTTCCTGATCCTGCCTCTGCTGGTGGTGTTCGGCGAAGCGCTGGCGCAAGGCATCGGGCCGGTGGCGGCGGCGATCGCCGATCCGGATTCGCTGGCGGCGATCAAGCTGTCATTGCTCGCCGCGGCCATCGCGGTGCCGCTCAACACGGTTTTCGGCATCGCCGCCGCCTGGGCGGTGACGAAGTTCGAGTTTCGCGGCAAGGCGCTTCTGGTGACCTTGATCGACCTTCCCTTTTCGGTGTCCCCGGTGGTGTCGGGGCTCGTCTATGTTCTGGTGTTCGGCCGCCAGGGTTGGCTGGGGCCCTGGCTGGGCGACCACGACATCCATATTCTTTTTGCGTTGCCGGGCATCGTGCTCGCTACGACCTTCGTGACGTTCCCCTTTGTGGCGCGCGAACTGATCCCGCTGATGACCGACCAGGGTCGCGACGAAGAGGAAGCGGCGCTGTCGCTGGGCGCGTCCGGCTTCGCCACTTTTTTCCGCGTGACCTTGCCCAACATCAAATGGGCCTTGCTCTATGGCGTCCTGCTCTGCAACGCCCGCGCGCTGGGCGAATTCGGCGCGGTGTCGGTGGTGTCGGGCCATATCCGCGGCCAGACCAACACCATGCCGCTGCATGTCGAGCTGCTCTACAACAATTACGATTATGTCGGGGCTTTCTCGGTGGCGGCATTGCTGGCGTTGCTCGCGCTTCTCACGCTTGCGCTCAAATCTTTTCTGGAATGGCATTACGCCGACGAGTTGGCGGCAACGCACAGGCATTAGGAATCCGGATGTCTCTCATTATCGACTCTCTGACCAAGCGGTTCGGCGCCTTTGCCGCGCTCAATGGCGCCAGCCTGACCGCGCCGCAGGGGGCCTTCCTGGCGCTGCTGGGTCCGTCGGGATCGGGAAAGACCACCTTGTTGCGCATTCTGGGCGGGCTGGAAGCGGCCGACCAGGGCACGGTGCGCTTCGCCGACATGAACTGGCTGGACATGCCGGCGCGCGAACGCAAGGCGGGTTTCGTGTTTCAGCATTACGCGCTGTTCCGGCACATGAGCGTGGCGAAGAACATTTCCTTTGGATTGGAAGTGCGCCCGCGCGCCCAGCGGCCCGCCCGCGCCGACATCAAAAGGCGTGTCGAGGAACTCCTGTCCCTGATGCAGCTGGAAGGTTTGGGCGGGCGTTACCCCAGCCAGCTGTCGGGCGGCCAGCGCCAACGGGTGGCCCTGGCGCGTGCCCTTGCCATCGAGCCGCGCATGCTGCTGCTGGACGAGCCGTTCGGCGCGCTCGATGCCAAAGTGCGCAAGGATCTGCGGGTGTGGCTGCGCCATATCCATGACAAGGCGGGCGTCACCACCGTGTTCGTGACTCACGATCAGGAGGAAGCGTTCGCCGTCGCCGATCTGGTGGCAGTGATGAATGAAGGCCGGATCGAACAGATGGGCACGCCGCAGGATGTGCGGCGCAGCCCGAAGACGACTTTCGTGTCGGATTTTCTTTCGGCCTAGGCCTTTGCGGCGATGTCCAGCGCAACCGCTTCGGCGAGCTTGATGCCATCCACGCCTGCCGAAAGAATGCCGCCGGCATAGCCCGCGCCTTCGCCGCCGGGATAAAGCCCCTTGGTGTTCACGCTCTGCAAATGCGGGCCGCGCGGCACCCGCACCGGTGACGAGGTGCGCGTTTCCACGCCCGTCAGCACGGCGTCGTCCATGTCGAAGCCGCGGATCTGGCGGCCGAAAGCGGCGAGCGCTTCGCGGATGGCGGCGATGGCGTAATCGGGCAGGCAGGTGGAAAGATCGGTGGGCGTGACGCCGGGGCGATGCCGTCCGGCGAGGAAATCGCCGACCCGCTGACCCGGCGCGGCATAGGTCTCGCCACCCGCAAGGAATGCCCGACTTTCCCAATGCCGCTGCAGGGCGATGCCCGCCAGCGCCCCTTCGCCATAAGGCGCGTAATCCTCCGGCGTGATGGCGACCACGATGCCGGCATTGGCGTTGCGCTCGTTGCGGGAATATTGGCTCATGCCGTTGGTGACGACGCGGCGCTCTTCGGAGGTGGCCGCCACGACGGTGCCGCCGGGGCACATGCAGAAGCTGTAGACCGAGCGGCCGTTGGCGGCGTGATGCACCAGCCGGTATTCGGCGGCGCCCAACTGCTTGTTGCTGGCGCCGAACTTGGCCTTGTCGATCAGGCTCTGTGGATGCTCGATGCGGAAGCCGATGGAGAAGGGCTTGGCCTCGATGGCGACGCCGCGATCCAGCAGCATCTGGAAGACATCGCGAGCGCTGTGGCCCACCGCCAGCACGACATGGTCGGATGCGATCTCTTCGCCGCTCTCCAACCGCACGCCTTTGACGGACCGGTCTTCGATCAGAAGGTCGGTGACCTTGCTTTGAAACCGATACTCCCCTCCCAACTTTTCAATGGTCGCGCGCAGGGATTCCACCATCGTCACCAGGCGGAAGGTGCCGATATGGGGATGGGCTTCGGTGAGAATGTCTTCCGGCGCGCCTGCCCGGACGAACTCGGTCAGCACCTTGCGGCCCAGATGACGCGTATCCTTGATCTGGCTGTAAAGCTTGCCGTCGGAAAAGGTACCCGCCCCGCCTTCACCGAACTGGACATTGGATTCCGGCGTCAGGACGCTTTTGCGCCAGAGTGCCCAGGTATCTTTCGTGCGTTGGCGCACCGCCTTGCCGCGCTCCAGGATGATGGGACGAAAACCCATCTGCGCCAGCACCAGGGCGGCGAACAGGCCGCAAGGGCCCGCCCCGATCACCAGCGGCCGCCGGAATGTCTCCGGCGCGCGGGCGACGAATTTGTAGGACGTATCCGGGGCCGGCCTGACGTGGCTGTCTTTCAGCCGCGCCAGAAG
>JAFKFF010000417.1 GCA_017307315.1 Alphaproteobacteria bacterium | reverse complement strand
ACCAATCGCGGCCGTGACATCGTAAAGCACTACCGCAATGCCGAGTGGCGCGCGAACCGCGCCATCAAGGCCGAACTCGACGCGCTGGCGAAGCTGAAGAATTAGGAGCATCGGCCAGGAAAAGTGGGAACCACTTTTCCATCCGGCCGTGCGACCAAATAAGGTAGCATCGGCCAGGAGCCAATAGCGCCAGCGTATTGGCGGGACCACTTTATCCGTTCGGCCGTGCGACCAAATAAAAATCAGGCGTTTTTTCGGCTCACCATCACCAGGCCCAGCCCCGCGATCACCGAGACCACGCCCGCGGCGGTGGGAATCCAGAGCGAATGGTCTTCCTCGTGATTGATCTCGATCGGGCCGGCCTTCACCACCGGCTTGGTCTCGGTCCAGCTGATGCGGCTGACGAACAGCCCGGCGATGCCGGCCACGATCAGAACGATGCCCAGAATGCTCATCGGCTTCATCGGAAATCCTCCCACGTTGGCGAGAGAACGGGCGGACGGACCTTAAGTTCCGTCGCGCGTCAGCACGGCGGCGCCGTGGCGCCCTTCAAGAGTCCGGTTGCGTACAATCCCTGCTCGACCGGCTTGCCGGTCCCATCGAACTTGGCGCCATGGCCGTCCAGCACGCTGCCTTCCAGAAAGGCGCCCTTGATCACGGTGCAGGCGATCCTGGGGCCCAGATAGGCGCCGAAGCGGCCCGCCCAATGCGCGGTGGCGAAATCCTGGCGGCCCGACAGCGCCATGTCGATGCGGTGGGTCTTGTCCCCCGGATCGGCATAAAAGCCGAAGCGCCCGGGATAGGCGCCGTCCTTGTCGCGCTCCACGCCAAAGCCCATGCGCGCGCCGTCGCGATATTCGCCTTGATAGGCGTCGGCCTGGTGCCGTGCCGTATCGGTGCCCAGGCCGTTGGGTTTGCCCATTCGGAATTCGCCGGAAAAGATTTTCTCCGGCGTCTCCATCACCACCGGGCCTTCCGGCTGATCGTTGCGGAAGCCGCCGGCATAGCTGACCGCACCGCAGGCCATCACGCCCACACCTTCGGCATGACGCAGCTTGCTTTCGCCGCGATAGCGGCAGGAAGCACCGTCAAACATAAGGGTCAGCGCCTCGGCGGTCCGCGCCGCCGCGCGTCCCTTGGCGGCGGCCTCTTCGGCGGCGCGCATCGCGGCCTCGGCGCGGTGGGCCGCATCGTTGCCCTTGGCCGCATCGGACAAAGCGCTCTTCACATTCGCCGCCACGGCGGGGGCGAGCCCGTTCAGTTGCAGCGCGGGCGCGGGGAAGGCCGGAAGCTTCGAGAAAGGCAGCGCGATCGGCTCCGCCGCGAAGGCGGACGTCGACACGGATGCAAAAACCACCAGCGCAAGCGTATTGACGCAGATCATGCCGCTCCCCATTTGCGCCAGCCTACGTCCACCTCTGTCGAGGCGCAAAGCGGGCCGCCTGTCCCGGAACGCCGCGGTACCGAACCACCGACAAATTCGCCTCCAGGCCGTCACATCGCGCAGCCCTCAGCCGTCAGGAGAAGGAAAGCCAGGCAACCGGATGGAGACGTGCTGATGTTCAACAAGATATTGTTTCCCACCTTGTTCGTATCGGACCAGGACAGAGCCCTGGAATTCTACGAGAGGCTGGGGTTCGAAAAGCGCGCCGACAATCCGGGCCCCGAGGGCCGTTTCGTGATGATCGGGCTCAGGGGCGGGGACGGCAATGTCGTTCTCTGGCCCGGCACCGGCGGCAAAGGCACGGTGGGTTCCGGGCTCCCCGCCAACACCACGGCCGGCGCGCTCTTTCTGCAATCCGACGATCTCGAGAAGGACTTCGCAACGTTGAAGGCGCGAGGCGTCAAGCTGCTGGAAGCGGGGCCGGAGCGCTATGCCTATGGGCTGCGCGCGACGGCGGTGGACCCCGACGGCAATCTCATTTCCCTGCGCCAGCTAACGCCGCAATGGCGGTCCTGAACCAGCGCGGACAGATCGCTTGCCGTTACGCGGGCGGCGCATCTAGGTCTGCAGCGCCAGCCGCCGGTACGACAGCGCAACCGCGCGCCGACAGCCGCATCCGCTCCGCCGCCTCGGTGAGAAGCTTGACGCCCGCCGCGTCCGGCGTGGCGATGCGGTCCAGCAATTCGCCTTCGGCTTCGGCATTGGTGCGCACGCTGTCGCCCTCGAAGCGCGCGCGCTGGATGTCGCGCGCCTTCGCCACCCGCGCCGCCACGTCCGCCGTGCCTTCCGCCGGGGGCGGCAGGGCCAGGTCGCCGGCCAGGACGCCGGGCACTTCGACATGCAGATCGATGCGGTCGAACAGGGGGCCGGAAATGCGCGCCTGGTAATCGGCGCCGCATTTGGGCGCGCGCGAGCAGGCCTGGCCCGGATCGGCGAGATAACCGCAGCGGCAGGGGTTCATCGCCGCCACCAGTTGAAAGCGCGCGGGATAGCGCACATGCGCGTTGGCCCTGGCCACCACCGCCTCGCCGGTTTCGATGGGCTGGCGCATGCTGTCCAGCACGCCGCGCTGAAATTCCGGTATTAGGTAGCAACGTTCCAAGCCCTAAGGCTTGAAAACGGGCTGCCTGGCACCAGAAGGGAATTCCGGTGTTAAGACAGACTCTTATCGGTGTGGTATGGCGATTCGCCAAGCGCGCAAAATGGATTTGTGTCAAGAGAAAAGTGGTAAATTCCCACCGAATCACTATTTATGTGGGCATGCACGATAGTCGCACCATCGCGAATGAGATTCTTAGAGTTGCCGAGGCCCACGGTAACTCACTTACGCCTATGCAGCTTTTGAAGCTGGCCTACATCGCCCATGGCTGGTCCCTTGGACTCTATGGAAACCCACTAATCAGCAACGATGTTCAGGCATGGCAGTACGGCCCTGTAATTCCTGACCTCTACAATGCGGTCAAGAATTTCCGTGGTCGGCCAGTACAATTTCCCATTGAGGGTGCCCCGCACGGCGATGTTTTGACTCCCGCAGAAGCGAATCTTATTCGTCAGGTTGTTCAGCTTTACGGCGACAAATCGGGACCGGCTTTGTCGCGCCTTACTCACGCACCTGGAACCCCGTGGGCTCAAGTTTATGAGGACGGGACATTTGGCATTGATATCCCTAACGACATTATCGAAGACCATTATAAACGGTTAGCGAAAGAGCGCGCATAACGCGATCAGTCTGTGGCCAACAACGAAGAAGATAAAACGGGCCCAGAAATAAAGGATATTCCGGGCTTACCCGCTACCGAAGAGGCCGCCTTAAGTGAAGGGGGCGGCCTTAAAGATATTGCCCTGTTGGAAGCCCAGCAGCTTTCCAGTGGGCGATCCAGCGAAGAACTGAAGAAGGACGCTGAACAGCGGGAACATGATCGCAACCAAAGATTTCGCGATCACTTTGAGCGATTAGTTACGCTCGGAATGAATGCAGCGTTTATCGCAATCATGGCGATGGGTGCAGTTTGGGTGTGGCACCTGATAACGCCGGAATCCTGGCAATGGATGACCGAGCAACAAATCGAGCACATTCAAGGCATGGTGACAGGCGGCGTAATCGCCGTCGTTGTCGGGGACCATTTCAAGCGCCGCTTAGGTACCTAGCGTGCAATGAGGTGGATCGTGGTTGCTCCGATTGCTGAAAAGCACTGAAGCAAATAGGCCGCCGTGAATGTCCCCCTGGAAAGCTTATTTCGGACATTCACTTCTTTCTCTTCGATCCCAAGATCGGCCAAGTTTTTGACCAATTGGGCATAAGTCACACCTCTCTTTTTTAGCTCAGATTTCAATAGGTTAGCGGCATGAGCATTCCAGTCGATTACTGACATGTATCGAATTCCCACTCAAAAGCATCAAAATCGATACTTATGCCCTTGCTTATAGTACGTCAACGTACTATATCCGTTACACACGTATCGGATTTAGTACTTTATGGCGCAGCACTTCCTCCTCAGCACAAAGGCCCGGACACTTAGTCTGGCCCAAGTGCTGCGCTGCAAGGGTTGCGGCTGGCAGGTCTCCGTTAGCTCCGGCACCATCTTTGCCGCCCGTAAACTGTCCATCCGGGACATTCTCGCAGCCATCGCCATCTTCACCAACGGCGCTAAAGGCATTTCCGCCCTCCAACTGAGCCGGGATCTGGACGTCCAGTATAAAACGGCCTTCGTCATGGCCCACAAACTCCGGGAAGCTATGGCCGCTGAGGACATGGGAGCCCAAGTATCGGGCGCGGTCGAAGTGGACGGCATGTATGCGGGCGGTTACGTCAAACCCGCCAACTACAAAGAACATCGCCGAGACCGCCGCTTGCTTGAAAACCAGACCGGCAAGCGCCAGTCCGTGATCGTAGCCCGCGAGCGCGACGGTAAGACCATTACCTTTGTCGCCAAATCAGAAGCCGCAGCCGTTCCGGCGCTGCGCCAGCGCATCGCGGAAGGCAGCACGGTCTATGCCGACGAGGCTTCTCACTGGGACGCTTTCCACGCCTCCTACGAAACCAAGCGCATCAATCACTCGGTCGCATACAGCGATGGCGAAGGCTGCACCAATCAAGCGGAGAGCTTTTTCAGCCGCCTACGCCGTGCGGAGATTGGCACGCACCACCACATCAGCGGGCCTTATCTGGCGGCGTACGCCAGCGAAATGGATTGGAGAGAGGATCGCCGTCGCGTCAGCAATGGCGAACAATTTGCCGCCATCGTCACCGCCGCTGCGAAGCATCCGATCAGCCGCCAGTGGAAGGGATACTGGCAGCGTAGAAAATGACGCCAAGGCCTCCCGCAACCAGCGGAAAACCTTGACTTTTAGTTAATTTTGTGCGATACTTATAAGTTCAGGTCGGCGTTTCAGCCGCCGGTCCTGAGTAACCGACCC
>JAFKFF010000097.1 GCA_017307315.1 Alphaproteobacteria bacterium | reverse complement strand
CCCGCGCCCGATCCCTGGCCGGGCGAGGAACTGGCGACGGCGGAACTGGCGGCCTGGCCTCCCTTACGGGAGGCCGCGCTTTTGGGGCGCGCGCTGGATCCGGGACTGGCGGGCAGCGCGCTCGCCTTGCTGTCGCTGCCGCACGACGAAGCGGCTTGCGGCGGACTGGGCGCCCTGGCCGAACGCTTCGCCGAAGCCGCGGACGCGGCGGGCGCGGAAATCCGGCTGGGCCAGGAGGCGGGCGAAGTGGTGATCGCCGAAGCCCGCGCCGCCGGCGTGGCGCTGGCCGACGGAAGCCGCGTGATGGCCAAGGCGGTGATTTCGACCCTGGATCTGCGGCACAGCTTCCTTTCACTCTTTCCCCGAGCCGCCCTGCCGGTGCAGATGCCGCAGGAGGCGCGGAACTGGCGCATGACGGGCGCCACGGCGCGCCTGCTTCTGGCGCTCCGGCGACCGTTGCGAAGCGAGGTGCCGATCTTCCTGAAGGCGAGCGATGACGCCCGCATCGCATTCCGCCATGGCCGGATGCCACGCCAGCCGCCGCTTCGGCTCGATCCGGTGTCGCGGCGCGATTCGAGCCTGGCGCCGGAGGGGGCGGCCACCGCCACCGTCACCTTGGGCATGATTCCGTTTCGCCTGCTCGATGGCGGCTGGACGGCGGAGCAGCGCACCTTGCTGGCGGCGCAGGCGCTCGCCCGAATCGAAAAGGCGATGCCCGGAACGCTCGCCACGGTGGCGGCGGTGAAGATCATCGTGCCGCCGGATATCGAGGGCGCGCTGGCGGCAAGCGGCGGCGATCTCGATGGCGGCGCGCTGGCGCCCGACCAGATGCTGGACCTGCGGCCGGGACCGCGCACGGCTCTCAAGGGCTTCTATCTCGGGGGGCGTTCGGCGCAGGCGGGGCCGCTCGGCACCGGCGCGGCGGGATTCGCCGCCGCAGCGGCGCTGATGGCGGATGGCAGCCCATGAGCGAGCGCGCCGCTGCCCTGGTGATCGGCGCGGGAACCGGCGGGCTCGCCGCCGCCGCCTATCTGGCGCGGGGCGGCCTGCATACGCTGATCCTGGATGCGGGCCATGGTCCCCCGGAGCCGCGCGAGGCCCTAGCGGCGCTGGATCCGCGCCTCGTGACGGAGTTGAGGCTGATGGCGCATGGCCTCAGCTTTACGGCGCGCGACTTGCCGGTGACGGTGGGTGGCGAGCCGCCACTTGTGCTGGGGCGCGATCTGAATGCCGCCAGCGCCATGCTGGCCAAATTCAGCGACGCGGATGCGCTCGCCTGGCCGGCCTATCGCCGCCGGCTGGCGGTGGAGGCACGACAGCTCCGCCGCTGGTGGTGGATGGATCATGATGCCGGCGCGCCCGACGCGGCATGGAAGAGCACCGCGCGGCGCGAGTTCCGCCATCTTTGTCTCTCCGGCGCCGACGCCTATCTGGGCGCGCGCTTCGAAACGCCCGCCTTGCTGTCCGCCCTTTTGTGGGATGCGAGCGCGGGTGGTTTCGCGGTCAGCGAGCCGGGCTCCATGCTGGCCCTGGTGTGGCGCGCCGCCCAGGAAATGATGGGGCTGCAGGAAGCCGCCGCCGTGGCGAAGCCCGGCACCCTGGTCGCCGCGCTGACGCGCGCGCTGGGCCTGGCGCAGCTTCGCTTGGGAGCGAAGGTCGAGCGCATTCTCTCCCAGTCCGGCGCGGTGACCGGCGTGACCTTGACGGACGGAACGGAGATCGAAGCCGATCACATCGTCTCGGCGCTGCCGCGCGGCAAGACGCTGGCGCTGGCCGGGCTTGCCCATCAGACACCTGCGATCGGCGAAGCCTGGATCTTGCTCCGGCTGGGATCGGATTTCTCTTTTCCGGCGGCGCGACATATCCGGACGGTGCCGCCCGGCGCCTATGCCGACGCGCATGAATACGCGCGCGCCGGACGAATCGCCGATCCCTTGCCGATGGAATGGGTGATGCTGGCGCCCGACCGGATCGCCGTCACCGCGCGTCCGGTTCCCGCATCGCTCGATCCGGACCGGCGCATGCGGCTGGCGGCGCAGGCGGTGTTCGCCCTGTCGCGCAGCCTGCCGGGCGTGGCGGCGACCGTGACCGGTGTCGAAATTCATGTCCGGCCGCAACGGGCCAAGCTCGCGGACCTGCTGTCGCCGCCATCGGCGCGGGTGACGACGCCGCTCAAGGGACTTTTCCTGGCGGGCGAGGATGCCGAACCTCTGCCGGCGATTTCGGGGCGGGCTGGGCGGCTGGCGGCGCGGCGCATTCTCTGGCGCTGAACCACGTTAACAGGACGGCAAGGCTGTCTTTCCCTGCAACGGAACGGAGGGGCTGCTCCGTTCAAAAGATTCCGCGATGCATGATCCCGATGCCGAAGATGTTGCCGGGGCCGGGCGAGGCGACCGCGCCGCGACCGCCCGGCTGATCGCCCGTCATGCGCCCAAACTGCTTTCGGTGGCGCGCCGGATGCTGGGCGGCGAGGCCGAGGATGCGGTGCAGGAAGTCTTTCTGCGCCTCTGGACTCACGCCGCGCATTGGCAGCCGGGGCGCGCCAAGTTCGAAACCTGGCTTTACCGCGTGATGCTGAACCAGTGTTACGACCGGCTGCGCCGCCGCCCGACCCAGCCGTTGGAAGCTGCGTCCGACGTCGCGGACGATACGGTCCCGGCGGACACTAGGCTGGAGGCGAACGCACAGGCGCAGGAAATCGCGCGCGCCCTGGAGGGCCTGCCGGAACGGCAGCGGGCCGCGATCCTGCTCTGTCATTTCCAGGAGTACGGCAATGTCGAAGCGGCGGAGATGATGGGCATCTCCGTTGAAGCTTTGGAATCGCTCCTGGCGCGCGGCCGCCGAACCTTGCGGACCCGCCTGGCGCATTTGAACGATTTTACGGGAGAGCGGACATGAGCGGTGAGATTTCGGATCGCGACTTCACGGATCGGATGGTCAAGCGTCTGCCGCAAGAAGCGCCGCCGCCGGGATTCGAGGCGGCTCTGCTGGCGGCGTATGACGCCTGGCGGGAGGCGCGGCCGCATGGCGCGGGCGCGGCCTGGAAAGCAGGTTTTGCCCGTTTCGCGGATCTTGTCTGGCCGGGCGCGCCGCGCTGGGCACCCGGCGCCGCGCTGGCGGCGGCACTGTTGGTCGGAGCCGGCCTGGGAACGGTGTTGCCTGCCGCGGCGGAGGACGCCGCGCCCGCTTTCTCCTTGGAACAACCTGCCGCCTTCAGCCTGTCGTCCGACCAGCAGGAGGATTCCTAAATGGCCGATGCAACGCCGTCGCGGGCGCGCGCCGTGCTTCTGGTGCTGTCGCTTTGCCTGAATGTGGGATTGATCGCCATGATCGCGGTCGGCATGGGACGGGGCGGCCGTCTCTTTGCCGCCCCCGGCGTGATGGCGCCGGCACAGATCGCGCGCGGGCTGCCGCAGGCGCAGCGGGAGAAGATCCGCGACCTGGCGGCCGAACATCGCGATGCCTTGCGCGACCGGCGCCGCGCGGCGCGCAGCGCCCGCCAGGAAGCCCTGCGGGTTCTCGATGCGCCCAATTATTCCTCGGCCGATTTTGGCCGCGCGCTGGACGATGTGCGCGCCGCCGACGCGGCGCTGGAAGAAGAAACCGTATCGTTGCAGCACGACATGATCGACGCGCTGACCCCGGCGGAGCGAAGGGCTGTCGCCGAACGCATCAAGGCACGGCGCGCCGGTCCCTGGTGGCGGCGGCTGATGCGGCGGACCGCCCCTTCCTGAAATCAGGCCGCGGCTTCGGCTTTCGGCAGGCGCAATTCCATCGCGCTGCCATGGCCCGGCAGGGACGAAAGGCGCATCGCGCCGCCCATGCGGCGGGCAAGCTCCATCGCGATGGCAAGGCCCAGCCCCGCGCCGGTGACATGCCCGGGCCGGTCGAAACGCTGGAACGGACGCCCCGCCCGGCCCCGCTCGGCGCGGGAAAAGCCGGGGCCGCTGTCGCGCACCAGCGCCACACCCGCGCCCTCTTCGATATGCACATCGACCAGGACCGAGCCGCCTTCGGCGGTATAGGCGAGGGCGTTGGAAATCAGATTCGAGAGAATGCGCCGCACGGCGACGGGGTCGGCATGGACTGGCGCCGCCGCGACCTTTCCCAGATCGAGCTGAATGCGACGGGAGAAGGCGCGGCCCTTGTGTTCCTCGACGCAGGCATTGGCCAGCGCCGCCAGATCGGTCGCCATGGGATTGAGCGGATGGCGCCCAGCTTCGATGTTGGCGAATTCCAGGACATCGCCGATGCGGGTGTGAAGGCTGCGTCCCGCCTCTCCGATGTCCCTGGCGTATTCCGCATATTTGGGATGGCCGGGAGGGCCGAACAGGCCCTGGGCGATGATGTCCGAAAATCCGATCACCGCATTGAGCGGCGTGCGCAACTCGTGGCTCATATGGGCGATGAATTCAGATTTGGAGCGCGCGGCCTCGAAAGCGGCGCGTTCGGCGTTGGCCAGCCGCACCATCAGCCTGGCCTCGACCGGGCGCGTGGTCTTGAGCGCCCGGATCGCATGCGCCGCCTTTTGGTGCCGCTCGAAGGCGCCGACGAAAAGCGCCGCCAGCCAGCCGCCGACGATGGCCGGACCCAGGATGACGAAGAGATAGAAAGGAAGAAGGCCGCGCCAGCTGGCCAGCGCGCCGTCGCTGTCCAATGCCGTGACCGCGGCCAGCGGCCAGCCCGGCACGGGCTGTTCCTGGCGCATGCCATCGGCGGAAAGCGCGTTGCCCGCCAGCGGCACGCCATCGACGACCAGCATGGCATCCTGCATCAGGGACGGTGGCGCCAGCAGCGCCGGATCGAACAGCACCGTGACGATCCCGGCATCGTCGCGCAGCGCCAATCCCGCATGCGGCCCGAAGCGGAACAGGGTCCGCGATCCCGTGAACGCCGGCGCAGGCGGCAGCGCACTTTGCGGTTTCAGCACCGCGCGGGCTTCATTGCCCTGAAACACCGCGATGTTGCGGATGCCGGGCTCGGCGATGGCGGCACCGGGATTGCGCGCGAAGCCGAGGCCTGCCGCCACCAGCCTGTCCAGGGACGCGCCCGCCACCGCCGCCAGGTCTCCCGCGCGGCGCTGTTCGTAATGGGTTGCCTGGTTCAGGGCGTGGGTACGGTCCAGCCGCATGGAAAGAACCGCCGTGGCCGCAAAGCAGCCGCAGATCAGGGCGATCGAAATCGGCACCATCAGCCGGACATTGCGCAGGACGCGACGGGGCAGGGCCCGTCCTGCAAGCTCCCATGGTCCCTTCAAGGCGCCCTGATGCGCCATGCTGCCCCCGAAAAAAGCGAATCAGCGATTCGTCCAGGAGTACGCGAATCGACGACTCGCTGTCCACCGGGGTTAATGAGTGGTTAACGTGACGTTAGCCAAGAATTTTGGAAGCGACTTCAAACAGGTTGGGCGACAGGCCCTTCTGCGCCAGGGTCGTTTCCAATTCCGCCCGCATCAGGCCCTGGCGGCTGGCATCGTACCGCCGCCAGCTCTCGAAGGCGCCCGCCAGCCGCGCTGCGACTTGTGGGTTCATGGGGTCGAGCATGCGGATCGTTTCGCCCAGGAGACGGTATCCGGCGCCGGACTTGTCGTGGAAGCGCAGGTGATTGGCGCTGAAAGCGCCGATCAGGGCGCGGACCCTGTTGGGGTTTTTCATGTCGAAGGCGGGATGCTTCATCAACGCGCGTACAGACGCCACGGTGTCCGGCAGAGGCGCCAGCGCCTGCAGGCTCATCCATTTGTCCAGGACCAGCGGATCGGCGCGGAAGCGGTCGTGGAAATGGGTGAAGGCCTTGTCGCGCAGCGGGCTCTCCATGCGGGTAAGCGCCGCCAGACCGGCGATCATGTCGGTCATGTTGGTGGCGGTCCGATAGTGCGCATCGGCCAGGCCCGCCGCGGCTTCGTCGTCGGCGGCGGTGAGATAGCGCAGGCAGGCATTGCGCAAGGCCCGCCGGCCGGCCGGTCGCGCGTCGGGACTGTAATCACCCGCATCGCGCATATGCTCGTAGATCTCCGCCAGCCGCGCGCCGTGGGCATGCGCTACCGAGCGGATCAGCGCCGCGCGCGCGGCGTGTATGGCATCGGGATCGGCCGGGGCGCGCATCGCCGCCAACTCGCTCTCCGTCGGCGGTGCCAGCATCTGGGCGGCGAAGGCGGGATCGTTGCCAGCCTGGTTCAGCACCGGTCCCAGTGCCGCGACATAGTCGCCATCGGCGCCATCGCCCTGCAGCATGATCTCCGCCGCCAGGGCCTGACCCGCTTCCCAGCGATTGAAATCATCGCCATCCCGGCCCATCAGCACGGCGCGATCCTTGCGGCTCTGGCGCACTTCGAAATGCGCCGGCGCGGAGAAGCCGCGCCCCAGCGACAGAAGCGGTTCTTCCGCGACATCGACGAAGAGGAAGCTCTGCCGCGCCTCGGTCAATTCCAGCACACGGCTGTCGGGGCCGGATTCGTTCTCGCCGTCCAGGGTCAGGGCAAGTGCCGCACCGCTGCGGCCGACAAGGCCGATCCGAACCGGCACATGCATCGGCGCCTTGGCCGGTTGACCGGGCGTGGCGGGAAGGGTTTGGGAAAGCGTCAGCGTATAAGCGCGCGCTTTGGCGTCGTAACTGCTTTGCGCCGTGATGCGCGGGGTGCCTGCCTGACGGTACCAGAGGCGGAACTGCGAAAGATCGCGGCCGCTGGTGTCCTCGAAGCATTTCACCCAGTCCTCGACGGTCGCCGCTTCCCCGTCATGGCGCGCGAAATAAAGATCGGTCGCCTTGCGGTAGCCGTCCGGCCCCACCAAGGTCTTCAGCATGCCGATGACTTCGGAGCCCTTTTCGTAAACCGTGGCCGTGTAGAAATTGTTGATCTCGATATAGCTCTGCGGCTGCACCGGATGGGCAAGCGGCCCTGCATCTTCCTGGAACTGGCGGCCGCGCAGCGCGCGGACGTCCTGGATGCGCTGCACGCCATGGCTGCGCATGTCGCCGGAAAAGCTCTGGTCGCGGAACACCGTGAGGCCTTCCTTCAAGGAAAGCTGGAACCAGTCGCGGCAGGTGATGCGGTCGCCCGTCCAATTGTGGAAATACTCATGGGCGACGACGCTTTCGATGCGGGCATAATCGTCGTCGGTCGCGGTTTCGGGCGAGGCCAGCAGCACCTTGTCGTTGAAGATGTTGAGGCCCTTATTTTCCATCGCTCCCATGTTGAAGGCCGAGACCGCCACGATCATGAAGATGTCGAGATCGTATTCGCGGCCGTACGCCTCTTCGTCCCATTTCATCGCCCGTTTGAGCGCGCCCATGGCATAGCTCGCGCGCGGCTCGTTGCCATGCTCGACATAGATGGCGAGCGCGACCTCGCGCCCGGACATGGTGGTGAAACCGTCATGGATCGAACCCAGGTCGCCCGCCACCAGGGCGAAGAGGTAGGAGGGCTTGGGAAAGGGGTCGTGCCAGACCGCGAAATGCCGCCCGCCGGGAAGGTCATCGGCTGCGATCCGGTTGCCGTTGGACAGGAGCACCGGATATTGCTCCTTGGCGGCTTCCATCCGCACGGTGAAGATGGAAAGATTGTCGGGCCGGTCCAGGAACCAGGTGATGCGGCGGAAGCCTTCCGGTTCGCATTGGGTGCAGAAGATGCCGCCCGACTGGTAAAGGCCCTCCAGCGCGGTATTGGCGGCGGGCGCGATCTCGCATTCGGTTTCCAGCACGAAATGGTCCGGAACCCGGGCGATGGCGAGGGATTTTTCGTCCAGCGCATAGTCGGCTTCGCCGAGCGCGCGGCCGTCGATCGAGATGGAAACGAGCTTCAACTCTTCGCCATGAAGCACCAGGGGTACGCCCGCGGTCTTGCGCCGGATGGCGAGTTTCGCCTTGACCCGGGTGGCTTCGGGATCGAGGGCGAAATCGAGATGGACGGTCTCGATACGGAAACCGGGCGCCGTGTAATCGGCAAGATGGATGGCGCGGGGTTCTTCGGTGCGCATGGGGACCTCTGTCGGAAGCCCCGAGGTTAGCGGGAAAGCGGCGGCGCTGTCAGGGTATCTTGGCGCGACGCAGTCGCGCGGCCAATGCCGTCGAGCCTGTCAGCCCTGCCCCTTCACATGCGCGAGAATGTCCTGCGCATTGTGGGCCAGTTCGACCAGGGAATTGGGCATCTCCTCGCCGGATTTGCGCGCCCATTCCACCAGGGAGTTGGCGAAGGCCGCCAGTTGCGGCGCGCTGGCGATCAGGCGCGCCTGCATCTCGATATGCTGGGGGTTGAGGTCGTATTCGGCGCCCGGCACGCGCCAGCCGCCCCATTCCGCTTCACCGGTAATCACCACGGGATAGGTGCCCGGCACCGGGTGGCGGGCGCAATCTTCGGCGGGCTGCCATTTGTTGCGCGCTAGCACCACGCGCCAGCGCGGCCCGATGGCCAATGCGACATCGGCCATCGGTTCTTCGCTCTGCAATTCCTCGGCGGAGAATTCACGGCCCAGGCCGACATCGTAATGCACGCGGATGGGCTCATCGATGCCTTTGGCCCAGTGCGGCACCACATGCTCGATCAAGGCCCAGGTGCCGACCGGCTTCACATAGACGCGCTGGTTCTTGTGGAATTGGGCTTTGGCCATCAGACAGGTCCCGGCAGATGCGCCAGGATAGGAAAGCGCTGTTAAACCCCGGTTAAGGTCATGCCCGGCCTTTGACAAAACCGGCCATTCGGCGGGCTTTATCCGGTCCGGCGGCTGGGAGAATATTGGGGCATGGAAAGCCCTTGCGTGAAGATCTGCACCTATGAGCCGGGGAAGGGCGTGTGCCTGGGCTGCGGGCGCACCCTGGCGGAGATCGCCGGATGGGCGTCGATGAGCGATGCGGAACGGCAGAGGATCATGGCCGCGCTTCCCGCCCGGATGGCGAGCCTCAAAAAGGATTGAGCGCCGGCGCCATGCGGCCCAGCCAATCCAATTCGTTGCGCAGAAGAACGTTTTTTCCGACCACGATGATGGCGATGGCCGGACTCTTCGCCGCCGCTTCCGCCAGCCCCGCCAGATCGGTAAGGACGACGTCCTGATCGGCCCGGGTGGCGTTGGCCAGGATCGCCACCGGCTCGTGCGATGCGCGCCCCGCCACCATCAGCGCATCGGCAATGGCGGCGGCCTGCTTGCGCGCCATGTAGAAAACCAGGGTGGGAGATGCTTTGGCGACCGCCGGCCAGTCGTGCGCCGGCAATTGGCCGTCCGCTCCATGGCCGGTGAGGAATGTCACCGAGGCATTGGTGTCGCGGTGGGTCAGGGGAATGCCGGCATAGGCGAGGCCGCCGATGCCTGCGGTGATGCCGGGCACCACGCGGAAGGGAATGGCGCCGCGCGCCAGTTCCTGCGCTTCCTCGCCGCCCCGCCCGAACACGAAGGGATCGCCGCCTTTCAGCCGCAGCACCCGATGGCCCTCTCGCGCCAGATCCGCGAGCAGGCGGGAAATGTCTTCCTGCCGGCAGGTGCGCACGCCGGCGTGCTTGCCCGCGAAGATGAGACCCACGCCCGGCTTGGCGAGCGACAACAGGCTTTCATCGACCAAGGCGTCATAAAGAATGAAATCGGCTTCGGCGATCGCGCAAAGGCCCAGAAGCGTGATCAGCCCCGGATCGCCCGGACCGGCGCCCACCAGCCAGACCCAGCCCGGCTGGAACTCCGGCAGATTCAAGGCGGCTGCGATATCGGCGAAAGTCCTGTCCATGTCCGATTATACAAAAGCCGGACGCCGAAACATCCGCCTTGACGGAACAGGCGCCGCGGGCGGACGTTGCCCTGGGGCGACAGCCCGCCGAGACCCCGATGAGCGAGAAAACAGGCGAAACCGTTCGCGACAGCGCCGATTACCGGTGCGAAAAGTGTCACAAGGTGACCCGCATGATCCGGGGCGCGCTGATCCAACCCTGTCCGCATTGCGGACATGACACCTTCGATATCGCCAATCCGCGTTTCGAGCGGCGGGACGGCAGCCTGGGCCCGCATGAGCCGGGTTGAGGGAGGGCGGCGAGGCCGGTAAAAGCGTGATTGCCTCTGTCACGGACACCTCATGCTCAAGCCCCGCTTCGACCTCAAGCCCAACACCGCCGATTTCGAAAACCTGCCGCTGGTCACGCCCAACGGCTTTCGCGAATACGACGCGCGTTGGCTGTTCGGCAAGGAACTCAATCTGCTGGGCGTTCAGGCGCTGGGCCTGGGTCTGGGAACCTATCTGCACCAGATCGGCGTCAAGCCGAAGGTCGTGACCGGTCACGATTTCCGCTCCTACTCGCTTTCCATCAAGCAGGCCCTGACCATCGGGCTGATGCGGGCGGGATGCGAAGTGCACGATATCGGTCTGGCGCTGTCGCCCGTCGCCTATTACGCGCAATTCGCGCTGGACTGCCCCGCCGTGGCGATGGTGACGGCGAGCCACAATGAGAATGGCTGGACCGGGGTGAAGATGGGCGCGCAGCGCCCGCTCACCTTCGGGCCGGACGAGATCAACGTCATCAAGAAGATCGTGCTGGAGGGCCTGGCCCAGGAGCGGCCGGGCGGCGCCTATGTCGCGGTGCCGGACATGCGCGAGACCTACCTGCAGGCTGTCACCAAGGGGCACAAGCTTTCGCGGCCGATCAAGGTGATCGCGGCCTGCGGCAATGGCACGGCGGGCGCCTTCGCACCGGAAGCCTTGCGCCGCATCGGCGCGGAAGTGATCGGCATGGACACCGACCTCGATTTCACTTTCCCTAAATACAACCCCAATCCCGAAGACCTGCACATGCTGCATGCCATGAGCGATGCGGTGAAGGTGCAGGGCGCCGATGTCTGCCTGGGTTTCGATGGCGACGGCGACCGCTGCGGCGTGGTCGACGATCAGGGCCGGGAGATTTTCGCGGACAAGATCGGGGTTCTGCTGGCCCGCGACCTTTCGGCCCGGCACGAGAATGCGCAATTCGTGGTCGACGTGAAATCCACCGGCCTTTATCTCACCGACCCGGTTTTGAAGGAGCGGGGCGTCAAGACCGATTACTGGAAGACCGGCCATTCCTACATCAAGCGCCGCACCGCCGAATTGAAGGCGCTGGCGGGCTTCGAGAAGTCGGGCCATTTCTTCTTCAACCCGCCGTTCGGTCACGGCTATGACGACGGCATCGTGGCCGGCATCCAGGTGCTGGAAATGATGGACCGCGCCGGCGGCATGAAATTGTCGGCGCTCTATGACGGCCTGCCCAAGACCTATGGCTCGCCCACCATGGCGCCGGAATGCCCGGACGACAAAAAATATGCCGTGGTCGAAGCCTTGGTGAAGGACTATTCCGCCATGGCCGAAAAGGGCGAGACGCTTCTGGGCCAGAAGATCGCTTCCGTCGTCACCGTCAACGGCGTGCGCGTGACCTTGGCCGACGGCACCTGGGGCCTGGTCCGCGCCTCGTCGAACAAGCCTTCGCTGGTCGTGGTGGTGGAAAGCCCGGTGTCGGAAGCCAATATGCGCGCCATGTTCGCCGACATCGACGCGCGGCTGTCCAAGCATCCCGAGGTCGGCGAGTACGACCAGAAGATCTAAAGCTTCGGCAAAGTCTTCTCCAAGGCACCGAGCAAGGCCTTGTGGAAGATTTCCGGCGCCTGGATCTGGGGCGAGTGTCCGTAATCGGGAAACTCGATCAACTGGCCGTGCGCCACGCGCGCGACAGCCGCTTTCCCCATCGCGCCGAAATTGCCCAGGGTGGCGTTCACATCCGGCGGAACCTTGTTGCTCTTTCCGGTCGTGTCCTTGTCGCCGACGATGAAGAGCACCGGCATCTTCAGCCGCTCCAGTTCGTGGATCACGGGCTGGGTGTAGATCATTTCCGAGGTCAGCGCCGCGTTCCAGGCCATCAATTCCTTGTCCTTGCCGCGAAACATGCCGGCCTGCATCTCGACCCACTTGTCATATTCGGGTTTCCATTCGCCGCCGTAATAGACGCTCTTCTCGTAGGCGCGGATGCTGTCCGCGGTGGTCTTCAGCGAGGATCGGTAGGCTTCATCGACGCCGGTCCAGGGCACGCCCTTGGCGCGGCCGTCTTCCAGGCCCAGCGCATCCAGCGATACCAGCATCTCGGTTTCCTGCGGGAAGGTGAGCGCGTAGCGCGTCGCCAGCATGCCGCCCATGGAATGGCCCATGATCACGGCCTTGGTGACGCCGGCGGCATGCAGCAGGGCGCGCGTGTTGGAAGCCAGCTGCTCGAAGCTGTATTGATAATGGGCCGGCTTGGTGGACTTGCAGAAGCCGATCTGGTCCGGAGCTATCACGCGATAGCCAGCGCCGGTGAGCGCATGGATGGTTCCCTCCCAGGTCGCGGCGCAGAAATTCTTTCCGTGCAGGAGAACGACGGTGTGGCCGTTGGGGGAAGCCGGCTTGACGTCCATATAGGCCATGTCCATCGCCTGGCCCTGCGACGTGAAACGGTAATGTTGGACCGGGTGGGGATAGGCGAAGCCTTCCAGTATGGCGCCATAGGCCGGCCCGTCCTGTGCCGCGGCGGGCAGCGCCCCGAACAGAGAAATCGTCAGGGCAAGCGTCAGGCGTCCGGATTTCAGGCGGTTGGACATGAGGTCTCCATCGATTCGCATAGGCTCCTTTCTCATGACGTATGAAAGCGCCTGTTCACCACCGGCCCCGCCTTGCTAAAGTGCCGGAAAACAGGGTTGGGGGACGATATGCGACGCATTCTTCCGGTTCTTCTGCTGTCCGTGATGACGGCGGGCGCAAGCGCCCAGACCAGCGGCCCTTATCCGGGACCTCAGCCGGTTCCCATGCCTCCGCCCATTCCGGCGCCGCAGGATATTCCCTATCCGGGCGGGACCATCCGCTTGTCGGTCGATGCCACCGATCCCGCCCAAGGCATCATGCGGGTGCATGAGGTCATTCCGGTCGCAAAATCCGGGCCGATGGTGCTGCTCTATCCGCGCTGGCTGCCCGGCAACCATGCGCCCAACGGACCGATCAATAAATTCGCGGGCCTTACCGTTCAGGCCGGCGGCAAGACCGTGCCCTGGCAGCGCGATACCGCCGACGTCTATGCCTTCCATATCGACGTGCCGGAAGGCGCGCGCGAGGTCGCGCTGGATTTTCAATATCTCTCGCCGGTCGAAAGCCGCGAGG
>JAFKFF010000416.1 GCA_017307315.1 Alphaproteobacteria bacterium | reverse complement strand
AACGCCGCGAGCTTGGGCGAGCGGCCGGCAAGGCCCTCGGCGCGTCTTGACGCGAGAGCCTGTCCGGTGGACAGGCGAGAGGGGGCTAACGCCGCGCTCTTGGCGCGGCGGTCAGTCAACCGTTCTGCGTGCTCTGTAGCCGTTCCCACCCATTAGGCCCCAGAGCCTCGAGCGGCGAAAAGCGCGACTTGTAATCCATCTTCTCGGAATCCCGCACCCAATAGCCCAGATACACGTAAGGCAAGCCGCGCGCCTTGGCGGCTTCGACGTGATCCAGGATCATATACGTGCCCAAACTCCGCGCGATTTCACCCGGGTGAAAGAAGGAATAGACCATCGAAAGCCCGTCGCGCAGAACATCGCTGAGCGCGGCGGCCAGAAGCGTGCCGTCGGGGCGCCTATATTCCACGATATGGGTGTTGACCGGGGTTTCCTCGACCATGGCGACGTAATCGAAAAGACCCATATCGCTCATGCCGCCACCCGAATGTCGGGAGTCGAGATAGGTGCGCAGCAGCGCGAATTGCTCCCGTGTCGCTTCCGCCGGGACGGCCGCGCGCGCCAGGTCGGCATCGCGCCGCGCGATGCGTTTCTGGCTGCGGCTGGGCGCGAAATCCTGAACCACGATGCGGACGGAGACGCAGGCATTGCAGCCTTCGCAGGCCGGCCGATAGGCGATGGATTGGCTGCGGCGGAAGCCGGAATGGGTCAAGGCTTCCGACAAAGGCTGGGCGAGAGGCCCGGTCAACCGGGCAAACACTTTGCGTTCCACTTTGCCCGGCAGATAAGGGCATGGCCCTCCGGGCGTGAGGAAGAACTGGGGAACGCGGGTGTTGCGCGGATCTGTCACGATTCAAGTATGGCCGGGGCTGGCAGCGCCCGGCAAGAAAATATCCGCGTTAATCTAACCGGGCCGGTCTTTTACAGCCTATGGCCGGGCGGCGCCGGGGGTGGTTCGCGCAGAAGGACAATGGAAAGCCGCCGGTTGGCCGACGCATTGGGGTCTTCCGGCAGAAGCGGTTCGGACGCGGCCTCTTCATAGATCCGGTCGGATCCCAAACCGCCCTCCTGCAGCACCGCGCGCGCGGCATTGGCTCGCGCCGACGACAATTCCCAAGCCTCTCCGCCGGCGGCGGCATCGTTGCCGGCGGTATGACCGCTGATCGAGATGCGGTTGGGCAAAGTATCGACGATCTGGCCGATGGCGGCGAGCAGTTTGCGCGCATAGGGCATCGGGCTGCTGTCGCCTTGGCGGAACATGGGGCGGCCGTCCTGGTCCACCAGCTGGATGCGCAGGCCCTGCGGCGTCTGTTCCAGCATCACCTGGTGAGACAGGTTGGCGATATCGGGATTGTTCTGGATCGACTGGCGGATCGCTTCGGCGGCATGGGCGAACTCGCCATCCTGCGCGGTTGCGGTGGAAGGCATGCTGTCATTCTGGCTGCTGCCGGAGGCGCCGCCGCTGACCCCGCTCGCCAGCGACTTCACCGGCGAGGCCGGGGAGGGCGGCGATTGCCGCTGCATCACGGATTGGGCGCCGCCGGCATGGGCGGATTCCTCGCCCATCACCTTGCCGCCCAGGACGCCGCCGGAGCCCGATACCGTCTGGGCCACCGACTGGGGCGCGAAATAATCGGCGATGCCGCGCTTCTGTTCCGGCGTGGTGGTGTTGATGAGCCACATCAAGAGAAAGAAGGCCATCATCGCGGTCACGAAGTCGGCATAGGCGACTTTCCAGGCGCCGCCGTGATGGCCGCCATGCCCGCCCTTCTTGATGCGTTTGATGATGACCGTTCCGTCGGCCATGCTCGCCACCACCCATTGCCTGGCCGCGACGGTCTTTTGCCGTTCGCTGGCCGGATATACCCGCTGCGATCCTGCACCAGGGGCCTTAACCGAGTATGAAGCGGGGGCCTCTTAGGGTTAGCTTATGTCCATGGATTCCCGTGCCTTCCGCGACGCCCTGGGAGCGTTTCCGACCGGAGTGGCCGTCGTGACGGCGGCCGGTACCGGTGTCCATTTCGGCATCACGGTTAACTCTTTCACATCGGTGTCGCTCGATCCTCCGCTGCTGCTTTGGTGCATGGACCGCCGCTCGCGCCGCCATGACATGTTCGTTCATGCGCAAGGCTTCACTGTCAGCATCCTGGGTACGGATCACAAAGATGTGTCCTCCCGGCTCGCGCGCCCGGGCGAGCACTCCCTCGAAGGCATCGCTCTTTTGGCGACCGAGCTGGGCCCGCCGGCGCTGGCCGATTCGCTGGCGGTGTTCGAATGTCTGCGCGATCAGGCGATAGAGGCGGGCGATCACACCATCTTGCTGGGGCGGGTCTTGCGTTTCTGCCAGCCTGCGGCATCGGCGCCGCTGGTCTATTACCGGGGTCGCTACAGCGCCCTCGATCAGAACAGCTGAATCCACAGGCAATTTTTTCCAGGAAGCGAGCCCGTCTCCGGCTGCGCGCCGCCTGTCATATCATCGTCACGCAACCGTCATCGTCCTGTAGCCGCCCCCTGCGAAGGAGCCCCCGCGCGAGCTTGCGCGGGCATTACAAAGGGACGTTGGACGACAATGGGGAAATTTGGATTGATGGCTGGTACCGCTGCGATGGCGGTCCTGACCGCATCGGGGGCAAACGCGGCGGTTCATGACGGCGCCGGCGCCACCACCGTGATTAACCAACCCGCCGGTCAGATTCAGCTGGCCCAGGCGGACATGCCGCCCTCCAACGCGGAGTTGGAGGCTCGCATCTCGGCGCTCGAATCCGAAGTCCAGGAATCGCAGGTGCGCGCAGCGGAAGCCGCCAACAATCCGCCGCCCGCACCCAGCGGCTGGTGGAGCAACACGTCCATCACCGGGCGCATGTATTTCGACGTGACCAACATCAGCAACAAATCGAACGGCGCGCGCGTGACCACCGCGACCAACGGCGCGACCGGCGTCACCAACGGCAACGGCACCAATTTCGATATCAAGCGCTTCTATGTCGGCATCGATCACACTTTCAACAGCATTTATTCGGCGAATGTGACGACCGACACGACCTATGACGGCACCACCGGCGCCGGTCAGATTTACCTGAAGAAGGCCTATCTGCAGGCGAAGTACGACCCGGCCTTCACGGTGCGCATCG
>JAFKFF010000415.1 GCA_017307315.1 Alphaproteobacteria bacterium | reverse complement strand
GGCTTGCCGATCGGCGCGGTGATGTCGGTGGGCCGTCCGGTGATCTTGTCCAGCCCGCGCAGCATCAAGGTGGTGCCCGGCGCATCGGCCAAAGGCGGCGGCGGAGCGTTGGGATCGGGGGCCGCTTCCGGCTTTGCCGGCGCCGCGGGCTGCGCCGCCGCGCCCGCCAGCAGCGAGGCAGCCAGAAGACTGAAGACCCCGAGCAGCGCGGCGCGTGAAGAAGATGTCATGGACTGGGCAATTGCTGCGGTGGTGACGGTTGCGGCTTGGGCTGCTGGGCCTGTCCGCCGCCACCGCCGCCAATGAAACGGCCGACCAGGCCCATCAGATCCACCGAGCCCTGACTGTTCTGGATCATCCCGCCGGCGGCCAGCATCTTGTCGCTGCCACCCGGCGTCAGCGAGATATACGAGCTGCCCAGAAGGCCCGAGGACGTCACCATCAGCGAGGAATCGTCCGGAATCTTGATATCGTTGCGGATGTTCATGTGCACGGTGACCAGGTAATTCTTGGGATCGAGCGTGAGATCGGAGATCGAGCCGATCTTGATTCCCGACAGCCGCACATCCGTGCCGATGCCCAGGCCGTCCACCCGCGGCAGGCGGGCCTGAATTTCGTAGCCCGACAGGCTGCCGCTGCCCGTACGCATATAGGCGAAGACGACGAACAGGACAGCGACCGCCACGACGATCGCGCCGATGATCGTCTCGGGAACATTGTTATCCCGCATCCGCGCTATTCCGGCTTCCATGCCTGATAGTCTCCAGTGGCGGGCGGACGCTGGCCGCTCCTCTGCAAAGAACCCTGCGGCCGCCAGGCTTCCGGAGTGCCGGTCAGGTTCGGCTGGTGCGGCATTTCCCAGGGCTTGGTCTTGAGCGGCGCCTTGGTCGGCGGCTCGGCGAAAGTGTGATGCATCCAGCCATGCCAGTCCGGCGGCACGCGGCTGGCCTCCACCGTGCCGTTGTAGAGCACCCAGCGGCGGGATCCGTCCTTGTTCTGGAAATAGCGGTTGCCGAACTCGTCCTCGCCCACCGCGGACCCTTGCGTCCAGGTCGTCCAAAGAGTGCCGAAGGTGGCGGAATTCCACCAGGAAAAGATCATCTTGATGAAGGGCATGCCGGGTTCCAAAGCGCGCGCAGCGAGATTCGCGGGACTATACGGGCGCGCGGCGCGCCAGCCAACAGGCGCCAGGGTCGCGCCGCCATAGACAAAGCTTTTGCTTATCCACAATGGCTCCCAAGCCGCTCGCCGCCTTGTGGGCGAAAAATCCGCAAAAATATTCCTGGGCCAGGATTGGCGCCCCGCTTGACTCGCGGCTTTTGGGCCGTTTCCCGACCCACAATATCTGGTAGGCGGGGGAGCTTCCACCCACTTGGCGCTTGCAGGCTGAGGCCGGGCGGGCCCATACTTTGGGCCAGTCACCTCTTGTGACACCAAATCTGGCGAGACCGACCCACCCAAGCCGCAGGGCCAAACCCGCGGGGGAGGCTCTGTCCCCAAGATGGCATGGGAGGGGCTGGGGCCGGTTCACGTCATCGTTTCGAGGTCGCCATGCGCATTCGCCGCCATTTCACGGTTGAGGGACAGTCTCCCTATGAAGGCATCGCCTTCCGGGCCGCCGGCAGCGAGATCCGCAACCCCGACGGATCCATCGTCTTTGCCCAGGACGGCATCGAAGTGCCGCAGGCCTGGAGCCAGGTCGCATGCGACGTGCTGGCCCAGAAATATTTCCGCAAGGCGGGCGTGCCGCGGCAGCTGCGCACCGTGGCGGAAGACGGCGTGCCGCAATTTCTCTGGTGCAAGGAAGGCATCGGCAGCGAAACCACCGGCGAGCATTCCGCAAAACAGGTGTTCGACCGTCTGGCCGGAACCTGGACCTATTGGGGCTGGAAGGGCGGCTATTTCGATGGCGAGACCGATGCGCGCGCCTTCCATGACGAACTCTGCCACATGCTGGCGACGCAGAAATGCGCGCCCAATTCGCCGCAATGGTTCAACACCGGCCTGCATTGGGCCTATGGCATCGATGGCCCCGGCCAAGGTCATTACTATGTCGATCACAAGACCGGCCGGCTGACCAAGTCCAACTCGGCCTACGAGCAT
>JAFKFF010000414.1 GCA_017307315.1 Alphaproteobacteria bacterium | reverse complement strand
ACCGGCGCCGCTGGCGCTCCGTCCGCCACCCGCAGTATGAGCGAGCATCTGCTGCAACAAACCTTGCCGCCGGAAATGGCTGCGATGGCGGAATACTACGAAGGTGGGCTTTCGCCACCGACGGTGGCCGAAGCCGCAGCCAGCCGGTATCGCGAACGGCTGGGCACGGCGGCAACCGCCGAAACTGTGTTGTTGGATCAACTCCTCGCCGAGGAAGTTGAGCGGCTTGGCGAAGCTACCGGACGGCTGGACCTTAATGCGGCCCAGCAAAAGGAGATGGCGTTGCGCGCCGCTGGCGCATTCGTCGCGGCCGGTCTCGCCATCCCGGATGATGCCCTGGCCGCGCTGGCGCGCTCCGGTCATGCGGTGGATGAGCCCGCACTTTCAGCCACCGCGAAGGAGGCCAGGACTAAACGCGACTACAGCAGCGCCATCGCAACCCTGCGCCGCGATTTCCATGCCGGGCTGGCCGAGCGCTTGGGCGTGAAGCCGGGTCGCAGCCTCACCCCAGGGGAGATTGCCCATTTGCTCAATGGCCAGCGCGCCGATGGCGGCGAGATCGCCGGCAAGAAGAAGCAGGCCGCGACGGACTCGCTCCGTGTGACGTTCGGGCTGGCCAAGGACCGATTGCCCACCATGGCGGAGCTGGAGCACGTGCTATCTGGCCGCAGGGTCGATGGCACGCCGCTGCCCGAAGGCGAAGCATCGCGCGCCGTTCGCCGATTTCAGGCCGCGTTTGATGCGCCTCACGAAACATTGGACCCCAAGCAGCGCGATCATCTGCTGTTCGGGTTTACCGCGACCGGCAAGGCGCTGAATCTGCGCCAATACCAAGCGCGGTTGGATCGCACCAAAACACGCATCGGCTATGTCGATATGACGTTCTCGGCGCCTAAGAGCGTCAGTGTCGCCTGGGCGTTTGCGCCCACCGAGGCTGAACGCGCCATCATCCGCCAGGCGCACCGCGACGCCATCGAATCCGTTATGGCGGATGTGGAGTTTCATATTGGCCGCGCCCGGCGCGGCCAAGGCGGCAAGGGTGGCTGGGAGCCAGGCGCCATCGGCTGGGTCTCTTTCGATCACTATGCCGCTCGCCCGACTGTCGCGGTGGTGCGCGATCTGCCGGATGGCGAGAAGCAAACTGAACTTTACACCCTGAAGGATTCCGGCGGTCGTGTGCCCGGCGATATGCAGCTTCACACTCATACCGCCGTCTTCAATGCCGTGCTGACAGAAAGCGGGCATGTCGGCGGACTGGACCTGGCCCGGCTGGAAGGTCGGGTAAAGGAATGGGGCGCGCTGTATCAGGCGTACCTCGCCACCAATTTGCGCCGGCATGGCGTCGAAATGGGTCTCGATCCCCGTACCGAAATGGCGCGGCTGATGGACGTGCCCGAGCATGTGAGCGAACAATTCTCCAAACGCACCCTGGGCGGCACCGCTGCTGCCCGCGCCTTTGCCGGCGCGCAAGGCTTGGATTGGGATTCACTGGACGCCGACCGCAAGGTGGGTTTGCTTAAAGCCGGGGTGCAGAACCCGCGCGAGAACAAAACCGACGATATTTCGGACTTGGCGGCCTGGAAGCGGATGGCGGCGGAAATCGGCTATAGCCATCGGAGCGTCTTGCGTCCCGACGAAGTCAAGCCGGTTCCGGATTTGATCGAACGGGTGGATCAAGCGTATCGCGCGGCGTTGCCGCTGCTGGCCAAACAATTCAACCGTCGCGCCGTGATCGATGGCGCGGACGCCAGAATCAGCGCCACGAAAGGCTTGATCGCCGCCAGTGTCTCGACAGCGGAAGATGTTAATCTCGTCACCCGCGCATTCCGCAAACGCGGCGTCCAGCAGGAAGGCGTGGTCACGCCGCTGATCTGGGGCAAAATCCAAGGCATTCAGCGGCTCGAAAAAGTCGCCATCACCACCGGCCTGCACGAACAGGAAGAACATCGCCTCATCGCGCGCGCCCGTGAAGCCGCCGCCGACCGTTCGGTAGCGCTGAGTGACGAGAAGATCAACCGGGCTATTGTCGCGCTACCGGCATTGGACTTCACCAATGAACATGGCCGCGCCCAGCGGGTGGTGATCGACAAGCTGGCACAAGGCGGA
>JAFKFF010000413.1 GCA_017307315.1 Alphaproteobacteria bacterium | reverse complement strand
ATCGTGCTGGTGCCGGTGCTGGTCATGGCGTCGGGGCAATTGGCGGGCGGTCTCGCCTGGCTCACCATCTCCGGCGAGGACGCGCCCGACCTGGTGCTGTCGGCGCCGGTCAAGCCCGCCTTTTTGCTGCGCGCCAAGGCCGAAGCGGTGATGCAATGCATCGCCGCGATCTTCGCGGCCTTCATCGCCGCCTTGGCCTTCGCCTCGCCGTTTCAGGCGCTGGTCGCGGCGGCGGGCATCGCGGCGGCGGCGCTTTCGTCCATCGCCATCCAGCTCTGGTTCCGTTCCCAGGCGCGGCGCAACCAGTTCCGCCGCCGACACACCTCCTCGCGCATCGCCACGCTTGCGGAAGCCTTGATCTCCATCACCTGGGCGGCGGCGGGTGGGGTCGCCGTCAACGGCAATAGCTCCTGGTGGCTGGTGGCGGGCTTCGCGCTGTTCCTGCTCTGGTGCGTGCGCCGCCTCAGTCCCACGCGGGCGCGCTGAAGGCGCGCGTCAGCGCGTGCCGATGCGCAGGCCGAACAGGCGCGGGATGGCGGCGACTGCGACGGCGACGGGTGAAGGCGTCGCATTGCGCTCCTCGGCGTCCTCGCAGGCGAGAATGGCGCGGCGCACCGCGCGCCCGCCGATGAAGCGGAAGGGCTCGGGCGGCAGGCTGGGCACCTCGCGGGTGCAGAGCGGCAGGCTGGACCACATGTCCTTCTCGCCCAGGACCAGCGAGGCCAGGCACTGGCCGCCGATATAGGTCGGGTTGACGCCATGGCCGGAATAACCCAGCGCGTAATGCACGCGGCTGCCGGGCAAGGTCTTGAAGAAGGGCAGGCGGTCGGCGGAAATATCGATGGCGCCGCCCCAGGATTTTTCGATGCCGATTTCGCGGAACGCGGGCAGCAGGCGATAAAGCCCGCGCTCGGCCCGCGCCGCGCTGGCGGCGTCCTGGCGCAGGCGCGGCAGCGAGGTGTCGCCGTCATAGGCGATGGGCCCGGAGCCCGAACCCATCAGCACGCGTCCGTCCACGGTCTTGCGGAAATAATGCACGAACATCCGCATGTCCGAGATGCCTTCCTCGCCGGTCCAGTTCATCGCCGCCAGCTCTTCGGGGGCGGGATTGCTCATCACCGCATAGCTGGAAAAGACCGTGACATGCGGTTTGGCTTCTTTCAGCGAGGCCAGTTCGCAGTTGGTCGCCACCACCACCTCGCGCGCCACGATCTGGCCTTTGGCCGTGCGCACGCGATTGGGCGAGCCCTTGTCCAGTCCGGTCATGGCGGTGTTCTCGTAAAGCTTTACGCCGGCTTCGATCGCCGCCTTGCGCAAGGCCCGCGCCAGGCGCGCGGGATGCACATTGGCGCCCTCCTGCAAAAACACGCCGCCACGGAAGACCGGCGAACGGCAATAGTGCGCCATTTCCGCCGCCGAAAGTTCGCGCGCGGCTTCCGGCACGCCCAACCGGCGCGCGGTTTCGACATAGCCCGCGATCTTGGCGTCCTGCGCCGGGGCGGCGGAGACGCGCAAATTTCCCGCCTCGCGCCACCAGGCATCGCGGCCCGGCGCCGTGGCGAAGGCGCGGATGCCGTCCTGCGCCACCGTTCCCGCACGCGCCACCGACAAGGCCGCATCCGCGCCGATGGACTTTTCCATGCCCTGGAGCGAGGCCCAATAGCCATGGACCTTGCCGCCATTCTTGCCGCTGGCGCCCGAGCCGCAGAGGCCCGCCTCGATCAGGGCGATGGACAGATCGGGTTTGCGCGCCTTCAAGGCCAGCGCGGTCCACAATCCCGTATAGCCGCCGCCGACGATGGCGACATCGGCAGTGATTTCGCCGGAGAGCGCAGGCGCGGGCGCTTCGCCCCGCTCCTGTTTCATCGCATCGGCGAACCACCAGGAAGGATCGTTGGGGAGAACGCTGGGGGACGCGGGCATGGCTCAGGATTTTTCCAGAATGCGCGCCAGAAAGGCCTGGGTGCGTGGGTGGCGGGGCGCGGAGAAGATCTCCGCCGGCGGGCCTTCCTCCACGATCTGGCCGTCGGCCATCATCACCACCCGGTCGGCGACATCGCGGGCGAAGGCCATTTCATGGGTGACCACGATCATGGTCATGCCGGAGGCGGCGA